>NZ_QPFS01000021.1:0-49111 GCF_010906995.1 Rhodopseudomonas sp. WA056
CCAGAAACATGGGAGGCGATCGGGGCACCGGCGAATGCGACCCGTTCCCAATTTTTGATTGAGGTCAATTCGCAACAGTCGATTGCTTCTTATAGTCATCATCAGAATGAGGATCCGACAGTGAATTTCAGACCCGACAGCCGTCGTTTTGACTCGGCCGATATCCAGCCCGTCGAAATCAACCGTCTTGCCCCGGAGCCGATGCGGCCGTGCGCGGTGGATCTGCTGCAAACGGTCCGTCTGCGGCCGACGGCTCAGCGCTTGGTGCTGACGCAGCTCCTGTTCGGGAGCGGCGACCGCCATGTCACCGCGGAGATGCTGTACGAAGAAGCCTCCGGCTCGGAGGTCCAGATCTCTCTGGCCACCGTCTACAACACGCTCAATCACTTCGCGGAGCTCGGTCTGGTGCGCCGCGTCAGCGTCGACGGCAGCAAGACCTATTTCGACACCAACGTCAGCGAGCATCATCACCTCTATCTGGAAAACAGGCACGAGCTGATCGACGTTCCGGTCTCGGTGCTGCCGCTCGGCGGCCTGCCCGAAATCCCGGAAGGCTACGAGATCAGCCGGATCGATATGGTGGTTCGCCTGCGGCGAAAGACGCGCTGACCAACGGCGCCGGCCGGTCCGGCGTGTTGCTGTTTTGCGGCTGACGCGCTTTCGGGCTGCGGGCTGCGGTTTTCTTCCCACGAAGACGTTCGCTAGGGGCCTTCCTTTTCGTTGTCGTCGCCGCGTGCGCTCGGCGGCTCGCCGGTCAGGTCGGGTTGATCGCTGCCGAGCGCGAACACCTTGAGATAGGCGCCCAGCGTGGTCTCGAACCGCGCATGACCGGTCGCGGTGACGGCGACGTACTGCCGGCCGTTGTGCTGGTAGCTCATCACGCCGGCCTGTGCGCCGGCCGGCAGCCGATGTTGCCAGAGCAGTCGTCCCGTCGCGGTCTCGAACGCGCGCAGAAAGTTGTCCTGAGCGGCGCCGATGAAGGTGAGGCCACCGGCCGTCACCAGGGGACCGCCGAGGTTCGGCGTGCCCATGGCGATCTTGAGCCGTGTCGGGATTCCGAGCGGTCCCATGTCGAATCCGGTGCCGAGCGGCTTGGCCCAGGCCAGTTCTCCGGTGTCGATATTGGTGGCGGCGATGAAGCCCCAGGGCGGGGCCAGACAGGGCACGTCGAGGATCGACAGCCACATCGGCCGGTCGACGCCGTAGGGCGTGCCGGCGTGCGGCGCAGTCGTCTGGTCCGGGCGGGCGCCGCCCGACCCGACCGGCCGGTCGGCCACCTCGGCGCGCGGCGTCATGTCGACGGTATTGGGCAGGCGCGAGTAGTTGGCGATCACCAGGCGACGGCCGGGATCGAATCCGAGCCCGCCCCAGTTCATGCCGCCGACCGTTCCGGGCAGCAGCACGATGCCTTTCGCCTCGACGGTGGGCGGCGTGAAGATGCCGTCGTAGCGCCGCTGGTGGAAGCCGATCCGGCACAGCGCCGCGTCGATCGGCGTCACGCCCCAGATGTGGCGCGCATCGATGGTCTCCGGGTCTCGGCCGGGGATGCCGCCGAGATTGGGGAAGAACACCGACTGCGGCTGGGTCGGAGACAGGCGGTCGCCCGGCAAGCCGCCTTGCTGCGGCACCGCGCGCTGCACCACCGGGCGGAGCGGCTCACCGGTCGCCGCATCCAGCAGAAACAGGTCGCCGGCCTTGGTGCCCTGGAGCACCGCACGGCGGGCGACGCCGTCGATGGTGACGTCGAGGAGCATCGGCTGGGCGCCGATGTCGTAGTCCCACAGATCGTGCTGCACGGTGGTGAACGACCAGCGCGTCGCACCGGTCGCGAGGTCGACCGCGACCACGGCGGCCGTGAACCGGTCTTCTTCGGCGGTGCGGTTGCCGCCCCAATGGTCGGCGCCGGGATTGCCGGTGCCGAGAAACGCCAAGCCCAGCGACTCGTCCGCCGAGATCACGTTCCAGACGTTGGGCGTGCCGCGTGGATAGATTTCGCCCGGCGCGAGCGGCGCCTGCGGATCCGGGCGCAGCGCGTCCCAGGCCCAGCGCAATTCCCCCGACACCGCGTCGTAGGCGCGCACCACGCCGGACGGGGCGTCGCGACGCTGGTTGTCGCTGACCTGCTGGCCGATGATCAGCAGGCCGCCGGCCACGGTCGCGCCCGAGGTGTTGGAGGCGAAGCCGGCCTCGCGCAGGCCCATGCCCTCACTGAGGTCGACGACGCCGTCATTGCCGAAGCTGCGGCACACGAAGCCACCGACCGCGTCCAGCGCGATCAGCCGACCGTCCGCCGTGGCGACGAAGACCCGGCGGTGGCAATTGCTGCCGCCCCTGGGCATCGGCCCGGTCTTGCCGGCCACCGCCGGCATCCGGCCGCGAGCGTCGGGGCGGCCGGCCGGATCACCATCGTCGAAATAGGCGACGGCGCGGCAGGCTGCGCTGAACAGCGATTCCATGGTGGAAGGATCGACCTTCGGATCGAAGTGCCAACGGACCTCGCCGGTTCCCGGATCCAGAGCGTGCACCTGATTGCTGCTGGTGCAGATGTAGAGCAGATCCGCCGCCTTGATCGGCGTATTCTGTGACGAGTAGTACACGCGATCCCCACCTGGCGCGAGGTCGCCGCTCCGGAACGTCCAGGCCTCCTGAAGCTCGCTGACATTGCCGGTGTGGATCTGCACCAGAGTGGTGTAGCGCCGTCCGAGCGTGGTGCCGCCGAACGCGGTCCATTCGGCTGCGGCATCGACCGGCTCGGCGCCTGCCGCGAGCGACGGTCGGCGATCGCCCGCCGTTGTCGCTTCCTCGGTGCGCTCCCAGTAGTTCGTCACCAGCACGCCGAGCGCGACCACCGCGGCCAGTAGCCCCGCCGTCGTGCCACGTCGCCAAATGCTGTGCGGCGGATATCGGCGGAATACGAAGGCCAGCGCAGCGGCTGCCAGCAATGCGGCGAGCAGTCCGACGCGGGCCGCAAGGTCGAGTCCCCACGCCGGTTGCCAGCCCTTGCCGCCGATCTCGACGAGCGACCATGCCAGCGTCAGCAGCAGCGCGAGGCCGAAGGCCGAGAAGGCCAGCCGATCGCGACGCAGCCACGCCAGCAATCCACCAGCGGTGAGCAGCAGACCGGCGGCCAAGTAATAGGATGTGCCGCCGAGCATGAGCAGGCGAACGCCGAGTACCGCGGTCGCAGCGCCGAGCAGTCCGGTCAGCGACGCGAACAGCAGATACAGCCATCCCCAGATCCGATGCGGGGTCTTCGTCGTTGGGCGGCGAGAGAAAACGTTGCGAAGCATGCGGCCCCTTCAAATGTTCGAAGCGTCCAGGTGGGGTGGCGTGCTGTCTCGTCGGCGACGGTCTGCGGCTGCCGGATTGCAAACACGGCAATTTGTGAATGGTTGTTGGACACGGTGTCGCACGAAGCTCCGGCCGGTCGTGAGCCGCCGGTCCGGGCCGCGGGGTGTGACGTTTCGCGTCAGTGCTGGAACCGTTGCGACCGGTTCAAATTGCCATAGCGCGCGCCGGTTTGCGCGAACGCTGCCGCACGCACCCGCGTCGCTCCCGACGAGGTCGGGATCGGGCAGCCCGAAGGTCTTTGGTGCGGATGAAATCAGCCGGCTCTGTCGTTGCTCTCCTGATCGTGGCGCTCGCGCTCGGCGCCGCGGCCTATTTGTATTTCCGCGGTCCGGAGCCGGTCGCCCAGAAGCCGACGCCTCCGCCGGTCGAGGTCGGGGTCATGGAGCTGCGCCGCGCCGATGTCTCGTTGCCGCTGACCTATGCCGGCCGCGTCGCCGGATTTCGTCACGTCGAAGTGCGGGCGCAGGTCGGCGGCATCATCCTGAAGCGCGAATTCGTCGAGGGCGCCACGGTGAAGCAAGGCGATCCGCTGTTCCGGATCGATCCGCGCAGCTATCAGGCCGCCCTCGATCGGGCCGACGCGCAGGTGCTGCAGGCACGGGCCACGCTGGTGCAGGCCGAGGAGAATTTCAGCCGCATCGAACAGTTGAGCCAGCGCCAGGTGGCCACCGCCAAGCAGCTCGAGGACGCCCGCGCCGCACGCGATCTCGCCCGGGCCGCGCTGCAGAGCGCGCAGGCCGACGTCGAGACGGCGAAGCTCAACATCGAGTTCACCACCGTGGTGGCCCCGGTGTCGGGGCCGACCAGCCTGTCGTCGCCGCCGGAGGGGGCGCTGGCGCAGGCGCAGCAGACCGTGCTCACCAGCATCACGCAGCTCGATCCGGCCTACGTGAATTTTTCGCTCAGCGAGTCCGAATTCGTCGAGCTGCGCGGCATCAATCAGGCGCGCGACCAGCCGCTCAAGCGCTCCGACATCGATGTGACGCTGGAGTTCGGCGGCGGCGCCCGCTATCCGGCGAAAGGGCAGGTCAACGAGGCCGCGTCGATCGTCGATCCGCGCACCGGGACGTTGCAGATCCGTGCGATCTTTCCCAATCCGGACGGCGTGCTGCTGCCCAATCAGTTCGTCCGGGTCCGGCTGCGCGGCGTGGTGCTCCAGGATGTCTTCGTGGTGCCGGAGCAGGCGGTGTCGCAGGGCCCGCAAGGCTCGTTCGTCTATGTTCTGAATTCCAGCCGCGATGGCGTGATGCAGCGGCCGATCCGGCTCGACCGGCAGGTCGAGGGCGGATGGGCGATCAGGGACGGCCTCGAGGACGGTGAGGTGCTGGTCGTCGACGGGCTGCTGCGGATTCATCCCGGCGCCAAGGTGACGCCGGTGCCGGTGGGAGGCCGGACCGATCGCAGCGCCAGGACCGAAGCCGCTGCGCCTGCGGGTGGCGCGTCGGTTCGGGCGAAGTGATGCTGTCGCGCTTCTTCATCGACCGGCCGGTGTTCGCCGCCGTCATTTCGATCCTGATCGTGCTGGTCGGCCTGATCTCGATGCGGGCGCTGCCGGTGGCGCAGTATCCGGCGATCGTGCCGCCTGAAGTCCGGATCAGTGCGTCCTATCCGGGAGCCTCGGCCGAAACCATCGCCGAAACGGTGGCGGCGCCGCTGGAGCAGCAGATCAACGGCGTCGAGAACATGCTCTACATGCGGTCGACCTCGACCGGGGCGGGCACGCTGTCGATCTCGGTGACTTTCGCGATCGGTACCGATCCTGACCAGAACACGATCAACGTCAACAACCGGGTGCAACGTGCGACGCCGTTGCTGCCGGCCGAAGTGGCGCGCCAGGGCGTCGTGGTGCAGAAGCGCTCCAGCGACATTCTCCAGGTGCTGACGATGTCGTCGCCGAACGGACGCTACGACACCATCTTCATCGGCAACTACGCGCTGATCAACGTGATCGACGAACTGCGACGCACCCCCGGGGTCGGCGACGCCTCGCTGTTCGGCGCGACCGACTACTCGATGCGGGTCTGGCTGCGTCCCGACAAGCTGGCCCAGTTCAACCTGACGCCCGGCGATGTCGCTGCGGCGATCCGCGAGCAGAACGCCCAGTTCGCCGCGGGCCGGTTCGGCGAGGAACCGCAGAGCGATCCGACCGCCTTCACCTATTCGGTGACGACGCAGGGCCGGTTCGCCGATCCGAGCGAATTCGAGAACATCATCATCCGCTCCGACGAGTTCGGCGGAGCGCTGCGGGTCAAGGACGTCGCGCGGGTCGAACTCGGGGCGCTGAACTACAGTTTCTCCGCGACCTACAACGGCGCGCCGACGGTCCCGATCGGCGTCTATCTGCAGCCGGGGGCCAACGCGCTCGAGGTTTCGGCCAATGTCCTGGCGACGATGGACCGGTTGCAGGCCAGATTCCCGGAAGGACTCGAATATCGCAATCCGTTCACCACCACGCGATTTGTCGAGGCGTCGATCCGGCGGGTGATCCAGACCTTCATCGAGGCGATCGTCCTGGTGGTCGCCGTGGTGTTTCTGTTCATGCAGAACGCGCGTGCGACGTTGATCCCGGTGATCGCCGTGCCGGTCTCGATCATCGGCACCTTCGCCGGCATGTACGCGCTGGGATTTTCGATCAACCTGCTGACGATGTTCGGGCTGGTGCTGTCGATCGGCATCGTGGTCGACGACGCCATCGTGGTGCTGGAGAACATCGAGCGCATCATGCGTACCGAGAAGAAGCCGGCGCGCGAGGCGGCGATCAAGGCGATGGATCAGGTCAGCGGCCCGGTGATCGCGACGTCGCTGTCGTTGTGCGCGGTGTTCGTCCCGGTGTCGTTTCTGGGCGGGCTCGCCGGCGAGCTGTATCGACAGTTCGCGGTGACGATCGCGGTCTCGGTGGTGATCTCCAGTATCGTGGCGCTGACGCTGACACCGGCGCTGGCGACGCTGATCCTCAAGCCCGATCATCGTCCGCCGGCGCGGCCGTTCCGGCTGTTCAACCGCGGCTTCGAGTGGCTCACCGACAAATACGGTGCGGTGGTGGCTTTCTCCATGCGCCGGGTGGCGGTCTCGCTCACCATCGTCGGAGCGATGATCGGTGCGACCTTGGTGCTGTTCAACGCCATGCCCGGCAGTCTGGTGCCGGCGGAGGACCAGGGCCGCGTTCTGATGGTCACGTCGCTGCCGCCGGCGGCGTCGCTGAGCCGCACCCGCGAGATCGCCGGCATCACCGCCAACACCATCAAGGACATGCCCGAAGTGCTCGGGGTGGTGACGATGTCCGGCTTCGACGTGCTGTCGAGCGCACAGAAGACCAATGCCGGCGTCTCGTTCATCACCTTGAAGGACTGGTCGGAGCGGAAGGCGCCGGAGTCCGACGCGCGGCAGTTCGCGCCGGGACTGAGCCGGCTCAACGCGCTGTTTCGCGACGGCGTCGTGGTCGGCTTCAATCCGCCGGCGATTCAGGGCATCAGCACCACAGGCGGATTCGAGCTGTATCTGCAGAACCGCTCGGGCGCGTCGTTGCAGGAGCTGGCCGAGGCGGCCGACAAGGTGGTGGCCGAGGCCGCCAACCGGCCTGAACTCACCGGGGTCCGCTCGCAATTCTCGACCTCGGTGCCGCAATATCGGATCGACGTCGATCGCGACAAGGCGAAGACGCTGGGGGTGCCGATCAACAGCATCTTCGAGACCATGCAGAGCGGCTTCGGCAGCCTCTACGTCAACGATTTCACCTTGTTCGGCCGCACCTATCGGGTCAGCCTGTCGTCGGAATCCGAATTCCGCGGTGAGCCGGGCGACCTGCGATTCATCTATGCGCGTGCGGAGTCGGGGGCGATGATTCCGCTCGACGCGCTGGTCACGGTCAAGCGGGTGCTCGGTCCGGACTCGGTCGATCGCTTCAATATCTTCCCAGCCGCCAAGATTCTCGGGAACCCGGCGCCCGGCTTCTCGTCGGGGCAATCGCTGGCGGCGATGCAGCAGATCGTCGCAACTACGCTCGGCGACGACTACTCGATCGGTTGGACCGGTGCGGCCTATCAGGAGATCTCCACCGAAGGCACCGGCTATCAGGGATTCCTGTTCGGCGTGCTGATGGTATTCCTGATCCTGGCCGCGCAGTACGAGCGCTGGACGCTGCCACTGGCGGTGCTGACCGCGGTGCCGTTCGCGCTGTTCGGCGCGATCGTCGCGATCTGGCTGCGCGGGCTGGAGAACGACATCTACTTCCAGATCGGCCTGGTGACGTTGATCGGGCTGGCCGCGAAGAACGCGATTCTGATCGTCGAATTCGCCGCGCGGCGTCACCGCGAAGGCGTGCCGGTGTTCGATGCCGCTCTCGAAGCCGCGCGGCTGCGGTTCCGGCCGATCATCATGACGTCGCTGGCCTTCATCCTCGGAGTGATGCCGCTGGCGATCGCCAGCGGCGCCGGGTCCGCCAGCCAGCACTCGATCGGTACCGGCGTGATCGGCGGCATGATCGCCGTCACCGTGCTCGCCAGCATCTTCGTGCCGCTGTTCTTCCGGCTTCTGACACGGAGCAGACCGAAGGCGGACGCAGCGGCGCAACCGCCGGCTTCCGAGTCTGAACTATCCGCGACCGGATCGCGCTGAGCCCGGCGCTCGATCGGTCGCGCGTGGTCAGGCGAGCGCGGCGAGGCCGAGCAGGAGCGCGACCAGCAGCACCGCGCTGCCGCTCGCGGCTGCGCCGGAAAGCCCCGTCTCGAGCGACTGCGCCGGCTTGACGAAGCCGTGGAGCAGGCGCGAGGCGTCGACCGCAAACCGCGGTGCGTGCCACGACGGCCGCGATCCGAATGCCCGCTGCAGGGCCGCCTCGACGGGGCCGGCGATGTCGCCGATCGGCACGGTGATGGCGATCGGCCGCAACATTGCGAGGCCGCCGATCGCGAATGCGAGCAGGATCGGCCACGCCGCGCTCCACAGCGCCGCGTCCGACAGCGCCGCAGGGAGCGGCAGACCGAGCAGGCCGGGAGCAATGATCCAGGGCCCCAGCAGCGCGGCGAGGGCGGTCAGCGCAAAAGCCACGATCATGCCCGCCCGAGCGCTCGGTGCCCCTGCCGGCCTCTGCGCTGCGAGCAGCACCACGGTGCGCAGCATCAGCAGCATCGTCCCGACCGCCGACAGCGACGCGAGCGTCGCGGCGAGGCCGCTGCCGAGCGGTCCTTTGATCGCGAGCTTGGCGAGCGATCCGCCGGTGAACGGCGCGCCGGCGATCGCGGCGCCGAGCAATGCGACGGTGGCCAGCACCGGAATCGCCGCCCGTCCGGCGCCGGCCGCAATCACGCCGACGGCGAGAAACAGCGCGCCTTTGGCAAGGCCGTGATGGGTCGCGTAGAACGCCGCGGCCATCGACGTATCGGCAATGCCGGCGCCGAGCCCGGCGCCCAGCACGGCGACCATCAACCCCATCTGACTCATCGTCGAATACGCCAGCACGGCTTTCGGCTTGATCTGGGGCAGGCCGAGCGCAACGCCGAACCATGCGGTGGCGAGGCCGAGCCAGAGCAGCGCGTCGGCCCAGGACGGCATCGCTTCGACCGGCACGAAACGGATCAGGCCGATCAGTCCGGCCTTGACAATGGCGCCGCTCAGCACCGCTGAGGCCGGCACCGGCGCCGCCGAATGGGCGAGCGGCAGCCAGACATGCAGCGGCACCAGACCGGCCTTCAAGCCGAATCCGATCAGCAAGGCGAGGGTTGCGACATTGCCCCACGGCGAGGTCGCGATCGCGGCGCGGATATCGTCGATCACCAGACTGTCGGCGCCGCCCGCCGCCAGCAACAGGCCGATCAGCAGGCAGGCTTCGCCGAACACCGCCAGCACGATGTAGACGCGCCCGGCGCGCCACGCCGCCGCACTCCGCTCGTGCACGACGAGTCCGTAGGCCGCCAGCGACAGCAGCGCGAATGACAAGTAGAAGGTCGCGGCGTCGGCGGCCACGAAAGCTCCCAGCGTGCCGGCCAGCGTCAGCGACCAGAACACGCAGAATCCGGCTTCGTTGGGCTTGCCGCCGAGATAAGCGCGCGCATACAGCCCGGCGATGGACCACAGCGCGGAGGCGAAGCCGAGAAACACCGCGCCCAGCGTGTCGAGCCTGAATTGCATGCCGAGCAGCAGCCAGGACAGTGTCACCGTCTCGCCGGTCGGCGCGAGCACGGCCGCGGCCAGACCCGGCAGGCTCGCGAACGGGAGCAGCAGGGTCGGCTTCGGGATCACCGCGCCCACGAGTGCCAGCACCAGCGGGAAAGCCGGCGCGAGCGGCAACAGCAGGTGCGTGAAAGGGGCATCGATCATGGCGCGTAGTTCCGCGTGACGATCAGTGTCGACCAGCCGAGCGGACTGAGCGGAAGCCCTGCGAACAGACCGGCGCCGAGCGCTGCAGCCGCCGTCACCAGGCCGGGGCCGATCAGCCAGGCCGGGCCTTCGCGCCGCGCGGCCGGCCACGCCGGATCGTCGGCCGGCGCCAGGAACCAGGCACGGTGCAGCAGCGGCAGAAAATACGCGGCGTTGAGCAGGCTCGAAACAGCGAGGACCGCCAATACCCAGTGCTGGCCCGCCTGCAGGCTGCCGATGCCGAGATACCATTTGCTGACGAAGCCGGCGAGCGGCGGCAGCCCGATCATGCCGAGCGCCGCGACCGAGAACGCCGCCATGGTGAGCGGCATCCGTCGCCCGGCGCCGTCGAGCTGCTCGACGCGGGTGACGCCGATCCGCTCGGCGAGCGCGCCGGCGCAGAAGAACAGCGTGATCTTCATCAATCCCTGGTGGACGAGATGGACCACGCCGCCGATCGTGGCGTAAGGCCCGAACAGACCGGTGCCGAGCACGATGTAGGCGACCTGACTGACGGTCGAGTAGGCCAGCCGGCGCTTGATGTCGTGCTGCTGCAGGGCGCGCAGCGAGCCGTAGATGATGGTGACGGCGGCGACGATCGCGAGCGGCAGCCCGACCCCGAGTTCGTTCACCAGCGTGACGCCGTAAACGTCGTAGACCAGCCGGATGATGCCGAAGGCGCCGGCTTTCACCACTGCGACGGCATGCAGCAGCGCGCTGACCGGCGCCGGTGCCACCATCGCGCTCGGCAGCCAGCCGTGCAGCGGCACCAGCGCGGCCTTGACGCCGAGCCCGGCGACCATCAGCACGAACGCGCCGATCAGCACCGTCGGGTCGCCGGCGTCGAGGCTGCCGTGCCGGGTGAATTCGATCGGCCCGAGGCCGCCCTCGAGCCACAGGATGCCGGCGAGCAAAGCCGCGCTGCCGCTCATGGTGTAGATCAGATAGCGGCGCCCCGCCGCCAGCGAGGCGCCGTCGCCCTTGTGAACGACCAGCGGCCAGGTCGACAGCGTCAGCAACTCGTAGAACACGAAGAAGGTGATCAGCGAGCCGGACAGCGCCACGCCGGTGGTGGCGGCGACGCACAGGCTGAAGAAGCCGAAGAACCGCGACAGATGCGGCCCGTCGCCGAGATAGCTGATCGCGTAAACGGTGGTCAGCAGCCAGAGAAACGCCGAAAGGGTGAGAAACAGCAGCGCCAGCGCGTCGACCCGCAGGATCAGGTCGAGCCCCGGCAGCAAGGTCAGCGTCGCCTCGTAGGTCTCGCCGGCAGCGACGCCGATGATCATCAGCAGCGCGAGGCCGAGCTTGCCGAGCGCGGCGGTGAGGTTGACGATGGTGCGGACCGTCTTGCTGGACTCCGGCAACAGGAAGATCACCCCAGCCGCCAGCAGCGAGGTTGCCAGGGTCACAACGGGCAGCAGCGCATTCATGACAGCCCCTCCACGGCGGAGCCCGGACGGCCGATCTGAAGCAGCTCGTAAGGGCCGAGCGAAAGCAGCCCGAGCAGGACCGACAGCATCGCGAGGCCGAGCGCGATCGCCTGACGCGAGCGGGTAACGGCGACGAGTGCGCCGGGTTGCTCCCGCTTGGCGAGCAGTCGGCTCAGCGGACGGAACAGGTAGCCGGCGGCGAGCAGGCCGCCGCCGATCATCACTACGGCCCACCACCATTGCCCGCTGGCGAAGGCCGAGGTGAGGAGCAGATACTTCCCGGTGAAGCCGCCGCTCGGCGGCAATCCCATCAGCGACACGGCAGCTAATCCGAACGCGAACGCCGCGATCGGCAGGTGCTGTCCGACGCCGTCGAGCCGGTCCATCCGATCGTCGCCGATCGCCTCGGCCATTGCACCAGCCGCGATGAACATCGCACCCTTGGCGAGTGCATGCGACAACGCGTGGAACACGACGCCGGTCCAGGCGCCGCCGCTCCACGGCTGCTGCTCGCCCGAGCCGCCGGCGAGCGGAAACACCAGCATCAGATAGCCGAGCTGCGCCACGGTCGAATAGGCGATCACCAGCTTGAGCCGATGCTGGCGAAGCGCCAGCAGCGAGCCGACCAGAATCCCGGCGGCGCCGAGCGCGCCGAGTCCCTGCGCGACGACCGAGGTTGCGATCTCCGGGGCGACCTCGAACCACAATCGCAGCATGATGATGAAGGGCGCCTTCACGACCAGCGCCGACAGCAATGCGCTGGCCGGTGCGGGCGCCGAGCCGTGCGCCGGCGGCAGCCAGCCGTGCAGCGGGAACAGCGCGGCCTTCGCCATCAGTCCGGCCGTCATCAATACGACGGCGGCGAGCGTCGCAGTCTCGGGATCGGCGCTGCGGCTGAGCAAACGGATGTCGAGCGTGCCGTGCGCCACATACAGGATTGCCGCGCCGAGCAAATACAGCAGCGAGCCGAGCAGCGCGAACAGCAGGTAGCGCATCGCCGCGGCGAGCGCCGCCGGCTTGCCGTCGAGCGCGACCAGCGCCACCGCGGTCACGGTCAGCAGTTCGAGGCCGACATAGAGGTTGAACAGATCGCCCGCGACCGCGATCGCGGCGAGCCCGCCGATCGTACAGAACACCAGCGGCCAGAACGCATAGCCGCGCCGGGTTTCGCGGCCCTCCGCGTCGGGTCCGAAGCCGGCGCGTGCGAACAGCGTGACGCCGGCGCCGACCAGCGCGATCACCGCCAGGAAGGCGCCGCCGAGGCCGTCGAGCCGGAGCGCGATCCCGAGCGGCGGCGTCCAGCCGCCGATTGCGGTCTCGATCACGCCATGACGGACGACGTCGAGGATCGCCAGCGCCGCGACCGCGATCCCCGCAAGCGCCATCGGGACGGCGAGGTGGTGGGCGTGACGGCCGAGCAGGGCGGCCACCAGTGCCGCCGTCAGCGGCAGCACGACGCTGACTGCGGCCCACGGGACCAGCGGCATACCGAGGTCAGCGAGGGTCGCAGGCATCGCGATCCTCCGCCTCGCCCGGGGGGCGCGCTGGTGCGGTCTCGTCGTGAAGCCGGATTGCGATGGCGACCGCGAGGGCGGTGCCGGCGAGGGCGACGACGATGCCGGTGATGATCATCGCCTGCGGCACCGGATCGACCGCGAGCGTCGGATGACGCGCCGCGAGGCTGCCGAAATACAGGAAGATGCCGCTGCCGACGACGTTGAAGCCGAGGATGCGGCGCAGCGCACTGGCGCCGGCGAGAAGACCGTACAAGCCGATGCCGACCAGGGCGGCACCGCACAGGCCGTAGAGTGCGGGCGCCGTCATGCCGGCCGCCTCGGACGGCCCATCACCAGCAGCGCCAGCGTGGCGGCGATCGACAGCGTCAGTCCGGCTTCGATCGCCAGAATGATGGTCTTGGTATGCGCCGTCGGAATCACCAGGAAACCGCCGACCAGGATGCCGACGACGGCGACGGCCACGAACAGCAGCGGTCCCACCACCACGGCGAGCCGCAGACGAACCCGCGACACCGGCGGTGCATCGGCGAGGCCCGCCATGATGGCGAGCATCCACACCGCCGCCAGGACCGTGCCGGCCTGAAATGCGCCGCCGGGCGCGTCGGCGCCGGTCCACACCAAGTACACGCCGATCATCAGGCCGATCGGCGGCAGCAGCCGTCCGAACGACGCCAGTACGCCGTCCGGCCGGGCGTGCTCCTTCAATCCGGGACGGCCGCCCCAGACCTGATCAGGGGTCAGCGACCACACCCCGATCAGTGCCGCGAACAGCACCACGGTTTCGAGCAACGTGTCGTAACCGCGGAAGTCGAGCAGGACGGCCGTCACCGGATTGCGCAGGCCGGTCTCCGCCGAACCGGCATCGACCCCTTCGCGTAGTCCGGCAATCTCGTCCGGCAGCGACAGCGAAAGCAGAGCGAGCATCCCCGCCAGGGCAGCGCAGAGAGTCGCGGTACCGAGCCAGCGCCAGAGGCTGTCGTCCGATGGACTGGTCGCGATTTCGTGGCGGTGCCCGAGATGTCCGGCGGCCCGCAGCAGCAGCACGCCGCTGAGGCCGGCGCCGATCGCCGCTTCCGCCAGCGCGACGTCGACCGCATCGAGCCGCACCCAGGCGATGGCGACGAACAGCCCGTAGACGATGAACAGCGTGATGGCGGCGAACTGATCGCGTGCCAGAACGGCGGCGAGACCGACGCCGAGCAGCAGGACGCCCAGCACGAGGTCGAATGCGAGCGCCGCGGTCACGGCTGGCGGTCCATCGGCGGACGGGCCACCAGTGCGGAGCGGGCGACGAGCTGGGCGACAGTGGCGGCGGCGAGCATCGTGAGCAGCCAGACGACGAGCATCTTCACCGCCTTCCAGGCATCGGGTGCCTGCAGCAGAAGGGCGATGGTGATGAAGCCGAGGCCGAGATTGTCGGCCTTGGTCAGGGCGTGCAGCCGGCTGTGAACATCCGGGAAGCGCAGCAGGCCGATGGTGCCGGCGACGAAGAACACGACGCCGGCCGCGAGCAGCGCAACGGTCGCGGCGTCGAGCGCAAGAGCGATATCGACGGACCAACTCATGGTGCTTCCTCTTCCGGATCTCCGGCGCCGTCCGGACTCGCCGCCTTGACGAAGGCGACGGCCGCAAAGGCGGCGAGCAAGGCCAGGACCAGCGCGACATCGAGGATCGCGGCCTTCTCGGCGGCAACCGACAGCAGCAGCAGGACGGCGACCCCGGCGGTCGCGGCGAGCTGAGCGCCCATCATCCGGTCGGATCGGGTCGGGCCGCGCAGCACCCGCACGAGACTGGCCGCGACCGTCAGCAACAGTGCGGCCGCCGTCATGAACAGCAGATCGGTCACGACGGCGCCTCCCGGCGATCGTCCAGCGCCAGGCCGAGGCTGGCACCGATCCGTCGCTCTTCGGTGGCGATCGCCTGGTCGTGTGGTTGGTCGAGGTCGAGGCAATGCACATACAGCGCGCGGCCGTCTTCGCCGGCTGTGAGCGTCCCGGGCATCAGGCTGAGCTCACCGCCGAGCGCCGCGCGCGGCGCACCGGACGGCAGCCGTACCAGATAAGCGAGCCAGCCCGGCGACAGCGGCAGCCGTGGATCGAACGCGCGCCGGGCGACGTCGATGCCGCCACGCAGCGATCCGGTCAGGAAGCCGGGAGCGAGTGCGATCAGCGTCGCGAGCCGAACCCGCCGTCCCGCCGCCGGCAGCAGGCGCAAGCTCAGCATCGTCA
Source organism: Rhodopseudomonas sp. WA056 (assembly GCF_010906995.1). Classification (NCBI taxonomy): domain Bacteria; kingdom Pseudomonadati; phylum Pseudomonadota; class Alphaproteobacteria; order Hyphomicrobiales; family Nitrobacteraceae; genus Rhodopseudomonas; species Rhodopseudomonas sp. WA056. The sequence continues at coordinate 14,884 of NZ_QPFS01000021.1, forward strand.
CCGCGGCGGCGGTCACAATCCCGATCGGCCACGCGGCCGGATCGTTCGAAGTAAGCGCCAGCCACAGTGCACCGAGGAGCACGAAGCGTTTCAGGCCGATCATCAGTCCGATCATGAGAGCGATCACGTCTGGCACCATGCGACATCGGGTCGCCGCGCCGATTTGAATGCGATACCCGGCGTTTTCGCGCCGAATGCTGTTATGCCGAAGGCCAACGCGCGGTTCCGTCGAAGGTTGCGCTCGGTGATGCGTCCCCGGCGTGGCCGGCTGAAGGTCAGGCATAGGAGTACAGATGTTAGAAAGCATTCGGCGCAACGTTCTCACCGGTCTGCTGACGATCGTCCCGCTCTGGATCACCCTGTTCGTCATCGGCTTCGTCGTCGAGCAGATCATCCGGCTGGGACGTCCGCTGGTCGTCGGATTGTCGCGTGGTATCCAGCCCTACGCGCCGGACCTCGCCGACCTTCTTACGCGTGACTGGTTTCACTCGCTGCTCGCGGTGGTGATCGGTGTCGGATTGCTGTTTGCCGTCGGCGCCGCGACCAACGCGGTCGTCGGGCGCCGTTTCATCCGGATGTTCGATCAGCTCATCAAGCGTGTGCCGCTGGTCAAGACGATCTACGGAGCCAGCCGCACCCTGATCGATTCCATGCAGCGCGCGCCCCAAGGAGGTAACGGTCAGCGGGTCGTCCTCATCCAGTTTCCGAATCCCGACATGCGGACGGTGGGGTTCGTCACCGCCGTGTTCGAAGCGGTCGATACTGGCGAAGAACTTGCAGCGGTCTATGTACCGACCGCGCCGAATCCGACGTCCGGCTATGTCGAAATCGTGCCGACCAAACGGCTGGTTTGGCTCGACTGGTCCGCCAACGATGCGATGGCGTTCATCGTCTCCGGCGGCACGATGACACCTGGCAAGATCCGGATGAATCCAAATCCTGCCGCGTCGCCCGCGGCGGCGAGTCCCATCGAGCCGCGCTGACGCGCGACGAGACAGCCGCTGCGACGTCGTGCCGCAAGCCTCGCGCGGTGCCCGCTGCGAGCTTGCTCAGCGATCAGGATACGGGCCTGCTTGCCGATCGACGGGGGAGCGGTCATGCTGCACTGCCGCGATTGATGCGGATCGCGTAGTACGATCCTGCACACCGTATCCGCTGTCGTGTCGCGGTCTGCAGGCCGACCGTGCGCTGGATCGCACGAATCGATTCGGCGCCGATGGTGAAAGTCCGGGAGATCCGATGGAGTTCACCACCTCGATATTCGGTGAGATAGCAACCCTGCTGATGCCGGCGTCGGTCGTCGGCTTCATTGGGCTGGCGCTGCGCCAGCCGCTCATCGTCAGTTTCATCGCGGTCGGTCTGTTGGCCGGTCCTTCGGCACTCGGTCTCGTCAAGTCGGCTGAGCCGATCGGTCTGCTGTCGGAAGCCTAGCGAACGAAAGCGCCGCGGCAATTGGAAGAGCAAATGGATCGAATGACGAAAACCTCACCGATACCGTATCATGCCGTCGAGATCGCAGAGGCTCTGAGAACTCTGAAGGCGCGACCCGATGGTCTCGCTTCCGACGAAGCGGCGCTCAGGCTCGCCGCGCACGGTCCCAACCGGCTGCCGGAGGCGAAGCGGCGCAGCGTCGTCGTCCGCTTCCTGCTGCACTTCCATAACGTGCTGATCTATGTGCTGCTGGCCTCGGCGATCATCACCGCGGCACTCGGCCACTTCATCGATACCGGCGTGATCCTCGCAGTGGTGCTGGCCAATGCCATCATCGGCTTCATCCAGGAAGGCCGTGCGGAAAACGCAATGGCGGCGATCAGAGGAATGCTTGCGCCGCACACGGCGGTGCTGCGCGACGGCGTCCGCTGCAGCATCGACGCCGTAGATCTGGTGCCGGGCGATGTCGTGCTGCTGGAAGCCGGCGATCGGGTGCCGGCGGATTTGCGCCTGATCGAGGCGCGCGGCCTCAAGGCCGAGGAGGCGATTCTCACCGGGGAGTCGGTGCCGGTCGACAAGGACGTCTCGCCGGTGGCGGAAGACGCGGTACTCGGCGATCGCACCTCGATGTTGTTCAGCGGAACGCTGCTGGTCGCCGGCACCGCCCGCGGCGTGGTCGCCGCCACCGGAGCGGATACCGAGATCGGCCGGATCAGCGGCATGCTGGCGACCGTCGAGAAGCTGACGACGCCTCTGGTCCGGCAGATGGACCTGTTCGCGCGCTGGCTCACTGTGTTCATCCTGCTGGTGAGCGCCGGGCTGCTCGCTTACGGCACCTTCGTCCGGCACATGCCGTTCGCGGAGATGTTCATGGTCGTCGTCGGGCTGTTCGTCGCGGCGATCCCGGAGGGGCTGCCCGCGGTGCTCACCATCACGCTCGCGGTGGGGGTACAGGCGATGGCACGGCGTAACGCCATCGTTCGGCGCCTGCCGGCGATCGAAACGCTGGGCTCGGTCTCGGTGATCTGCACCGACAAGACCGGCACGCTCACCCGCAACGAGATGATGGTGACAGCGCTGGTGTCGGCCGCTGAGAGATTCACCGTCGAGGGCAGCGGCTATGCGCCGCTGGGCGTCGTGCGAGCCGGCGATGCGGTGGTCGGGGCGGCCGATCATCCTGTTCTCACCGAGTTCGCCCGCGCTGCCGCGCTGTGCAACGACGCAGCGCTGGTGAAGTCCGGCGAGGAGTGGCGCGTCGAGGGCGATCCGATGGAGGGCGCGCTGCTGACCTTGGCCGGAACGATCACCGGCGCCGGCACGGATGCGTTCGCCGGCTTCAGCCGCACCGATGCCATTCCGTTCGATGCGGCCTATCGGTACATGGCGGTCCTCCATCACGATCACGACGGCCACGGCTTTGTTCACGCCAAAGGCGCGCCTGAAGCGATCCTGCCGATGTGCCGCGGTCAGCGCAGCACCGACGGTGGCGTCGCTCCGATCGATCCGGAGCGCTGGTGCGCCGAAGTCGAGGCGCTGGCGGGTCAGGGCTATCGGGTGATCGCAATGGCGGCGCGCACGATGCGGCAGCAGGAGACCGTGCTGAACACCAGCGATCTCGACGGCCACCTGGTTCTGATCGGGCTCGTCGGACTGATCGACCCGCCGCGGTCGGAAGCCATCCAAGCCGTCGCGGATTGTCACGACGCCGGGATCAGGGTGAAGATGATCACCGGCGATCACGGCGCCACTGCGCGGGCGATCGCAGCGAAGATCGGTCTGCGCAATTCGGAGTCGATTCTCACCGGCGCCGCGATCGACCGCATGTCGGATGCTGAATTGGCCGAAGCGGTCGTCGCGACCGACATCTTCGCCCGGACTTCGCCGGCCCACAAGCTGCGGCTGGTCACAGCTCTTCAATCGCGCGGGCTCACCGTCGCGATGACCGGCGACGGTGTCAACGACGCTCCCGCGCTCAAGCGTGCCGATGCCGGCACCGCGATGGGACAGAAAGGCAGCGAGGCGGCCAAGGAGGCGTCGGTCCTGGTGCTTGCCGACGACAATTTCGCCTCGATCGCTGCGGCGGTACGGGAAGGGCGCACCGTCTACGACAATATCAAGAAGGTGATCAGTTGGACGCTGCCGACCAATGCGGGCGAAGCGATGACCATCATGGTCGCGCTGCTCGCCGGCATGACGCTGCCGGTGACGGCTGTGCAGATCCTGTGGATCAATCTCATCACCGCGATCACGCTGGGGCTCGCGCTCGCGTTCGAGCCGAGCGAGCCGGGGACGATGCGGCGCCCGCCGCGCCCCCGCGACGCACCGCTGCTGACCGGCGGACTGGTCTGGCACATCGTCTTGGTCTCGACCTTGTTCGTCGTCGCGGTCTTCGGAGTGTTCTACTACGCGTTGGACAAGGGCCACCCGCTCGAATTGGCTCAGACCATGGCGGTCAACACGCTGGTGGTTCTCGAAATCTTCCACCTGTTCTTCATTCGCAACATCCACGGCACATCGTTGACGCTCGCCGCGGTGCGCGGAACGCCGGTGGTGTGGTTTTCGGTGGTCACGGTCACGGCCGCGCAGATGGCGATCACTTATCTGCCGCCGTTGCAGAAGGCGTTCGGGACAAGGGCGGTGCCGCTGTTCGACGGTGTGCTGATCGTGGCGATCGGGATGGTGTTCTTCGCCTTGATCGAGACGGAAAAGCAGATGCGCCTCGCATTCAGGCGTCCGGTGACAACGCCCGGACGGTGAACGGAGATCCCGTCGCAGCCGGCGCGCCAGCGGGAAGGAGGGGCAGTGGAAATCTACGGAATCGTGGTCGTGGTCGTCGCGCTCGGCGGGCTGATCTATCTTGCGTATCGCGGCGTCACCTTGCTGATCCTTGCGCCGGCACTGGCGATCTTCGCCGCGGTCGCTTCGCTGGAGCGGCCTCCGCTGGCGACCTACACCCAGATCTTCATGGTGGCGACCGGCGACTTCATCGTTCAGTACTTTCCGGTGTTCCTGCTCGGCGCGGTCTTCGGCAAGCTGATGGAGGACTCCGGCAGCGCCGAGGTCCTGGCTCACGCCACGGTGGAGAAGCTGGGCAGCGAGCGTGCCATTCTGGCGGTGGTGTTGTCCTGTGCGGCGATGACCTATGGCGGCGTGTCGCTGTTCGTCGTCGCCTTCGCGGTGTTTCCGATCGCTGCGGCGGTGTTTCGCCGCGCCAACCTGCCGAAGCGACTGATCCCCGGCACGATCGCGCTCGGGGCGTTCACCTTCACAATGACGGCGCTGCCCGGCACGCCCGCAATCCAGAACGCCATCCCGATGCCCTATTTCGGCACCACGGCCTTTGCCGCGCCGGGGCTCGGCATACTGACCGCCTTGATCATGTTCGGGCTCGGCCAATTGTGGCTCGAATACAGGGCACGGACCGCTTCGGAAGGGTATGGCGACCACGCGGACGCGATCGCGCGTCGCGACGCCAGCTCGCACGAGCATGGCGCCGGCCGCAACGGGGGCGGGGGCGAGGCGGAGGCGCACCCGTCCTTGCCGTTGGCGGCGCTGCCGCTCGTCGCCGTCATTGCGGCCAACCTGGCATTCACCTCCCTCGTCATTCCAGCGATGAACACCGACTATCTTGCCACGTCGGAGTACGGCGCCACAACCATCGACTCTGTCCGCGGTGTCTGGTCGATCATCGCCGCGCTGGTGATTGCAATCGTGTTGATGGTCGCCACGAACTGGTCTCGGTTGTCCAATCCGGTCGCCTCGCTGGATGCGGGTGCTCAGGCTTCGCTGCTGCCGATCTTCAATACCGCGAGCCTCGTCGGCTTCGGCTCGGTCATCGCCTCGCTGTCGGCCTTCGCGGTGATCCGCGATGCGGTGATCGCGATCGGAGGCGACAGTCCGCTGATTTCCGTGGCCATCTCTGTCAACCTATTGGCGGGCATCACCGGCTCGGCATCCGGCGGAATGAGCATCGCACTTACCACGCTCGGCGGAGTCTATCTGGAGATGGCCCGTGCCGCGGGCATTGCGCCCGAACTTCTGCACCGCGTGGTCGCGGTTGCCACCGGCGGGCTGGACGCACTGCCGCACAACGGCGCCGTGATCACACTGCTGGCGATCTGCGGCCTGACGCACCGTGACGCCTATCTCGATATCGCCATGGTCGCCGTCGTGGTTCCGATCATCGCACTCGTGGTGCTGATCACTCTGGGTACGTTGTTGGGGAGCTTCTGACCGGGCGTTCGACCGGACCCGTCGTCACGAAGCAGCATGGTTGGGACCGGATGCCTGTGCGACCAAGTGTTACTCGCGCGGCGATCCGCCGCACGTCGAGAGCGGGACGCGGGCGCTCTTACGGCATTTGATGGGAATCAACAACGTCGTCGGGCTCCGCCCTCACTCTGTCTTTCAAGCGAGGCGGAGCCCGTCTCGGATGAAAGTCGCAGGCCGAGGGGAAGGAGTGAGAACGTAAAAATGCAGCGCATCCTGGTCGCCACCGATTTCTCGACACGTTCGGATCGCGCGTTGCGTCGTGCCGTCCTGCTCGCCCGCCAGCATTCCGCCGCGATGACCATCGTTCACGTCATCGACGACGATCAGCCGCCGGCGCTGTGGAAGGCCGAAGAGCGGGAAGCGCAGAGTCTGCTGAATGAACTCGCCGCGACCGTCTGCGAAATCGATGGCGTGGCCTGCGACGGGCGGATGGCTTACGGCGAGCCGTTTCAGGCGCTCGCTGACGCCGCCGACGGCGTCGATGCCGATCTCGTCGTGCTGGGACCGCATCGGCGGCAGGCGCTGCGCGACATCTTCATCGGCACCACGGCGGAGCGGACGATTCGGTCAACGCGCCGCCCGGTGATCATGGCCAACGCCGTTCCTTCGGCTCACTATGGCAGCGTTCTGGTCGCGACGGATCTGTCCGATTGCTCGGCTCATTCCATCGCCGAGGCCCAAAAACTCGGGCTTCTTGGACACAGCGACGTGGTGGTCGTTCACGCCTTCGATGCGCCGGCGCAGGCTCTGGTCATTCGCTCCTCGATGACTGGCGCGCAACTGCGCGCCTATCTGGCGGAAGAGGAGGCGGAGGCGACGAAAGGGCTCACGGCCTTCCTGGCGCGCACCGGCCTGCAACCGGCCCGCAGCATCGTGACAGCCAATGAAGGCACGGCGGCCGATGCGATCAGGAAGTGCGTCAAGCAGCAGCGTGCTGACCTCGTCGTCATCGGCACCCGAGGACGAACAGCGGCTGCCAGATTCATTCTCGGAAGCGTGGCGGAAGAAGTCCTTCGCGAATCCGATATCGACGTGCTGATCGTACCGCCCGCAACGAGCGAGCCGGACTAATCCGGCCTCCGTCGGCGGCAACGCTGCGTGCTCCTGTCGGCAGGCTTCCGGCCGTTCGAGCGACGGCCGAAACGGCGCGTCCGGCTGGCGATCGGCTCAAGTGGACGATCGGCCGAGGTGGACGGTCGTCGCTCCGTTCGATCACTCCCAGTGGAAGTGGAGGGTTTCGCGGAATGCGAACCGTTCGAGATGACTGACGACCACCTGCTGGAATGTCGTCAGGTTTGCCGGATCATCGGCAGTCAGATCGATGACCAGCCCCTGCGGCTGGGCGCTGAGGCGCGCCTCTCCGAGCGGCAGCACGATCCGGCCATGGGCGGAATCGAACTCGGTTTCGAATTTGTGCGACCAGTGCTTGCAGAGCTGTTGCAGGTATCGGCTCGCATGCGCCGTCTGCACGGTTGCGCGGCTCGTCTGCTGTGCGGTGGCGGGGGGCGAACTCATCGACGAACTCCGGGATTTGTGCGCGCGTGGTGACCGTCACGCCGGGAGCCACCACCTTGGATCGAGGTGTCCGCCCCGGTTCGGCCCGAGGCGGACACGCTCTGGCGACGACGGTCAGAAGTTGAACGTCGCCGAGACCATATAGGTTCGGGGTGCGCCGACTGCGAGGTAGCCACGGGTGGCGGACAGATAGTAGGCGGTGTCGGCGACGTTCTCGACGACGGCGCGCAGCACGATCGGTTTGCCCGACGGACCGTCGAACGTGTATCTGGCGCCGAGGTCGACCCGGGTCCAGTCGGCGACGGTCTGGGTGTTGGCCTGATCGTAGAACACGTCGCCGGTGTGGATCACCCGGCCTGTCATCGTCAGCCCGGGCGCCAGCCAGTGTGGCAGATCGTACTCGCCGTAGAGGTTCAGCGACGTGACCGGAACGCCCGGCACGTCGTTGCCGTTGAAGCGGCCGCCGATGGTGGAAACCAGCTTGGCGTCCATCAGGGTGATGCCGCCGAGCAGGCGAACTCCCTTGAACGGTTCGCCGAAGACGTTGAGCTCGATGCCGCGATTTCGCTGCAGGCCGCTGACGGAGAAGATATTCGTCGTCGGATCGGTGAACGAGCTCGGCTGCTCGATCTGGAACAGCGATGCGGTCACTGCTACGGTTCCGAAATCGTACTTGGCGCCGACCTCGTGTTGTTTGCTGACCACGGGTGGAAACACCGTACTCGCATTCCTCGCGGTTGCCGGCGCAGTCGGTCCGGAATCCAGCGACTCGATATAGTTACCGTAGATCGATAGCTGGTCGGTGGCGCGGATCACCGCGCCCACGGCCGGGCTGAAGCGCGCATCCTGGTAACGCGACGACTCCGTGCCCAGTTTGGGGCCGGGCGCGGTGACGAAGCCGCTGAGCGCGATGTCCTGCCAGCGGCCGCCGAGGGTGAGGAGCAGCCGGTCATCGAACAATGACAGCGTGTCCGACACCGCGACGCTGCGGGCGGTCAGCCGCGACAGCAGCGGCCGGTCGTCCGATTTGGCGAAGCCGCTGGTCTGGAACGAGCCCGGCGGCAGGCGCACCGGATTGTAGATGTTGGTGACGTAACTGAACGGGGTGAAGCCGAGCACGCCGCCACGGTAGAGTTCGTTGTTGGCATCGACGGCGGAGATGTTCAGTTGGTGACCGATCACGCCGGTCCGGAATTTCGAGCGCAGACCGATCTCGCCGGTGTATCCCTGAAGCTGCTGTGGCTGGATGGCGAGCGTATTGGTCGCCGTTCCGTTGAAATTCGTGATCCGGTAGGACGAGGAGAGGAAATCCTCATTGTACGTGCTGCCGCCGCCCGCGAGATACATCGTGGTGTCCGGCAGGATATCGTATTCGGCCCGCCCGGCGATCATCTTGTACCGGGTGTCGGAGAATTCGTCGCGGCTCGCGGTGTTGATCCGTCCGTTCGGCGCGGGCGGGATGACGATGTTCGGGGCTGCCGAATTGAACAGCGACGTCGGCGCGGTGATGTTCTGAACCGAGCCGTTCAGATCCAGCGATGCGCGGAAGCGTTCGCCGCGATAGTCGAGGCCGAGTGCGGCGACGCCGACTTCGGCCGAGTTGAGATCGAGCGGGGTGTCGCCGTTGCGGTACGAGCCGTTGAAGCGGACGCCCCATTCCTTGAACTCGCCGTAGCGACGGCCGACGTCGATGTGGTTCCAGAATTGCGTGTTGCTCATCCAGCTCGTCGTCAGCCGGGTCAGCGGTTCGTCGCCGGCGCGTTTCGGGATCATGTTGATCGTTCCGCCGACGCGGGCGGTGCCGCCACTGAGGAGCGCGCTGGGGCCCTTGAGAATTTCGACGCGCTCGATCCCCTCGAGGAAGGCGCGCCGCGGATTGGCCAGGTAGAAAAGGCCGTCATAGGCGGTGTCGAGGTTGGTCACCGAGAAGCCGCGGATGAAAAAGGCGTCGCGCTCGCTGAACGGTGGCGCGTCGTTGCGGACCGAAGGATCGTTGAGAGCGATATCAGCCAGGCTTCGAGCCTGCTGGTCTTCGATCAGCTTCGAGGTGTAGCCGGTGACGTTGAACGGCGTGGTGAAGATCGAGGTGTTGCCCAACAGGCCGAGCCGTGCGCCGGTGCCGACCTGACCGCCGGCATAGGGCACAGGCGGCTGGCCGACGGTGGCGGTCTGCGGCAGGGTGGGCGCGGGGAATACCGAGGTCGGCGGGGCTGGATCGCGCTGACGTGGCCGGGCGTCGACCCGACGGGGAGTCTGCGAGGTGCGAGCGGGCCGTGCTGCCGCGCGGGGGCGCCCCTGCGGGTCGAGCACCTCGATCGGCGGCAGCGCTGTCGTCGTGCGTGAAGACGCGGTTTGCGCCAGAGCACCGTCGGACAGAGGTATCACACCGAGGCCCGAGCAGAACAGGGCAACCTGACCAATTTGCTTTCTCATAAGGTTCTCCGAGACAATCAAGTTCAATGCGACAGTGAGTTTCGGGAGCACACAGCAGCCGTCACGAGTTGCCGTGTGACGGCGCCGTCTGTTGCAGCGAGGATGCGGTCCCCGGGGCGTTGGAAATCAGGGATGTCGAGCAGCGAGGGCGCGGGTCGGCTCCGCTCTTGCGGGTCCTGCGGAGTCGCCAATATGCGAGCTTGCAGGCGACCACGCTGATCCCGTCCGGATCGTTCGCGCGGCCCGGACCGACCAGCGGTCGCGCTCTCGGATGAAGAGTGTACCGATCGTCGCTCATCGCAGGCGCGCCATGCAATGGGCGTCGACGAACGCGCCGTCTCTGAACGTCGCGGCCTTGTGCGTGCCTTCGATCTCGAAGCCGAATTTCTTGTACAGCGCCAATGCGGCGACGTTGTCGGTGAACACCGTCATTTCCAGCCGCTTGATGTTCAGCCAGTTGTCGGCGGTGTCGATCATCGCCGCGAGCAGTCGCGAGCCGATGCCGTGGCGGGCGTGCTGTTCGTGGACGCCGATCCAGAACTCGGCCGCATGGGCGCGGCGTCCGTAGAACGGCCGCAGCGCGGACGCGCCGACAACGCGGCCATCCAGTTCGGCGGAGTAGTGCAGGTCGCGTGGAGACCGCGGCTGCAGCCATGTCTTGATGGAGTCGAACGACTCGTAGGGCAGGGCGAGCGTCCAGTAACGGAATGCGTGCTGATTGACGATCTCGAAGATGTCGTCGGCATCCTCGCCGCGCATCGCTCGAATGGTCACCTGCGTGTGGTCTTTCAAGTCTCGCTCCAGGTCTCGCTCCAGGTCTCGCTCCAGGTCTCGCTCCAGGTCTCGTTCCAAGTCCTGGTCGGCGGCTTGGTAACTCCCTGGCGTCAGGGGTGATGCGGACGTCGTGGCGGGAGGCTGGTGCATGGGTCAGAACTCCAGCCTGGCGCTGACCAGGAACGAGCGTCCTGGCTCGTAGAGCGGCCGCACCAGGCCGCTGCCGTATTCCAGGCCGTAGGTGCCGCGCGCCGCATAGGTTCGGTTGAACAGATTTCTCACCTCGCCGCGCAGTGTCAGCGACGGCACGTCGCGCGAGCGGCGTTCGACGAAGGCGTTGAAGACCTCGTAACCATCGAGCTTGCCGATGCCGGTGACGGGATTGAGCAATTCGTCGTAGTCGAACACGATTTCGACGTCGCCGCCGATCGTCAGTCCCAATGGGACGATGGTGTGCGCCAACTGAAACGTCAGGACGTCGCCGATCGGCGCTGTGAGATATTGACCGAGGTAGGTGTCCGCCGGCTTGCCGTCGATTTCCGCCTCGGTCCGCACGAACTGCACCCGGGCGAAACCGTCGCCCCAATTGTAGGTGCCGCCGATGTGGAAGCCTTGTGTGCGCACATCAAAGGCCCGCAACGCCATATCGGCGGCCCACAGCGGCACCCGCGCATCGGCGATCCGGGTGCGGAACACGCCCGCTTCCATCCGCAGTCCGCCGTAGTGGGCGATCAGCCCCGCGACGGCGTTGTCGGAGGTGACCGATTTCGGCCCGGCGCCGTAGATCCAGGCCGGGTTCTGCACGTAGTTCTCGGCGAGCGGAACGCCGGCCCAGACGTGCGAATAGCCGGCCTTGGCGCTGAGAAAACTGGTCAGCTCATATTCGCCCGAGATGTTGCCGCTCAGTCCCTGATCGCTGGAGCGGAAGCCGTTGACGCCGGCGAATGTCTGGTGATCGCCGCGCACACCGAACGAGAGCTTGGTACGGTCCGACGGCTTCAGCCGGGCCTGGGCATAGGCACCGACATTGTCGGCATTCTCCGCGGTCCGATAGCTTCGGTCGATGTACGAGGCGCCGTCCCGGTAGAAGTCGACACCGGCGACGATATCGCCGATCGAAACTGCGAACCTGTTTTCGAGCTTGCCGTTGAGGCTGTCGGTGATCCCCTCGCTGGTGTAGCTGTAAGTCGCGAGCGTGGCGCCGCTGTACTGGTCGACCGCGACTTTCGAACGATTGTAACCCAGCACGAATTTGGGATCCCACCAGCCTTCCGGGGCGGCGGTGGTGTAGGTGAAAACGGTGTTCTGGCGGTCGAGCACGTAGGGTCGCACGGCGGGGGTCGGCTTGCCGCCGACGATCTGGACGGCATTGGCCCGGAACGGCCGGATGGCATCGTCGCGGATCTGCTCGTGGCTGATCGCGAAACGATGGCCGTCGGTCGTCTGATAGGCGATCTTGCCGAGCCCGCTCAGAAAGTTGGTCGCGGTGCCGAGCACCTGCTGACCGTTGCCCGCCTTGAACTCGCTGCCTTTGGCGTAGGTGAACGAACCGAGCGCCTCGAAGCCGTCCTGGCGGCCGTAGCCGGTGAGGTTGTTGGTCGAGGTGTTGCCGTTGAAATTGAAGGTCGATTTGATCGAGCCGCCGAAGCCGTCGTTGGGCAGGAAGTCACGCGCGTCCTTGGTGACGTAGGTGATCGCGCCGCCGAGCGCGCCGGGGCCGGCGTCGGCGGGTGCGACGCCCGCATCGATCCGCACCGCCTTCAGCAGGCTCGGATCGATCATCGTCGTCGCATTGTGGTGGAACACCTTGTTGTTCTGGCGGGCACCGTCGATCGACACCGCCAGATTGGTCTCCTCGATGCCCTGGACATAGAGCTTTTGGGACATCGGCAGCGAGGAGCCGACCATCACGGTCGGCTCGCCGCGAAACACGCCTTTGAGGTCGGTCGCGTTGCGGCGCTCGATATCGACGCTGGTGATGATGACCTCGCTGACGCCGTCGCGACCGATACCGTGCCCGGCGCCGGCTACGTCGATCGTATCCAGCGCGATGCTGCCGGCGGGGACGGCGTCGGCGGTCGCCTCCTCGGGCGCCTCGATCGCGACGGTGCGCGGCCCGGTGAAGCGATAGGTGAGGTTGGAGCCGGCGAGGATCTCGCGGAGCGCCGCGTCGGCGGGATATCGTCCGCTGACCGTGCGCGAGGCGCCGCTGATCGCGCCCGTGCCACGCCGGATCACCTGGATTCCGGTAACGGTCGTGAAGTCGGCCAATGCGGACAGCCGCGGCTTGGCGGCGATCCTGAAATCATAGGTGGTGGCGGTCTCGGCCCGGGCCTCCGGCGCCTGGCTCACCGCAAGTGCCAGCGCACAGATGGATGCCCCGCATCTCGATCCGGCTGCACTGGCAAATCTTCGCATGGTCTCGATGTCCCCCACGTAGCTCGGGGACGCGATGAATGACCCCTTGTGATCAACGGGCGGGGGAGACAGATCCCGTAAAAATACAGGGGCGCATCACCGATAAATCAACGTGGCGAAACCCGGGACCGACAGAGTCCGAACCCCGAGGGTGCTGCGCAGTGCCTCCAGCACCGCGCCCGGATCGTCGGCTCGGAACGTGCCGGACAGCGTCAGCCGCCGCAATTCCGGATCGACGATCAGGACGTGGCCCGGTGCCATCTTGTCGAGTTCTTTGACCACCTGCGACAGCGGCGCACGGTCGACGACGATCAGGCCGCGCCGCCAGGCGAACGCCTGCTCGGGATCGACAGGCGTCGCAGTGCCGCTGTCGCCGTCCTGCAGCGCGACGCGCTGCCAGTCCGTGAGATCGACCGGACCACGGCCCGTGTTCGCATCCGCCGCCGATACGGCCACTCTGCCATGCTCGACCGTGACCGCTGCCGCCTCCCGGTCGACCTCGAACGCGGTGCCGTGCACCTGAACGTCGATTGGCCCGGCGTGGACGATGAACGGACGCGCACGGTCAGCTACGACGTCGAACCAGATCCGGCCGCGCAGCAGGGTGACCACGCGGCGATCGCCGACCATCTTGCTCGTCAATGCAGTATCGCCGTCGAGAACGGCGAGGCTGCCATCGGCGAGACGGGCTTCCCGGCGTTCGCCGGGGCGGGTCGCAACATCGGCGAACGCCCGATCGATCAGGCCGGGATCGCGCCAGAGCGTCACGCCGACGACGACCGCAGCGACCATGGTGACGGCGGCCAACCGCATTCCGATCCGTGCCCGCTTGCGAGGCTGCGGCGCGGCCACCGCGGCGGCGCGATGCCAGCCGGAGGCGGCCAGACGCGCCGCGGGCTGATCGAGCGCGCCCCACAAATCGGTGACGTCCTGCATCGCGGCGGGATGGGTGGGATCGGCCATCAGCCAGGCCTGATAGGCGCGCCGCGTTTCGACGTCAGCCAGCGGATTGTTGAGGCGGACGAACCATTCGGTCGCCTCGCGCGCAGCGCGCTGTCGGTCGTCGCCGCCGTCCGATGTGAAGTTCGTCTTCACGCCAGGCTCTCGCCGAACAGCCGGGCCCGACCAGATCGGCTCGACGTGACCGAGGCGGCGCCGGTGCCCGGCCAGGAACGATCATAGGATGCGGCGGTCGTGGTCATCGACGGGTCATATGTGGTTGAGCACGACGGGCTTGCCGCGATAGGTCTCGACCGGCATCTCATAGCCGAAGATCCGCTGCAAGCTCGCCGTATTGGCGATTAGGTCGGGAGAGCCGTTCGCAACGACGGCGCCGTTCTTCAGCGCTACGATTTGATCCGCATAGGTGACGGCCTGATTGATGTCGTGCAGCACGATCACGATCGCGCGGCGCTCGCTGTCGGCGATCTGGCGAAGCGCGCGCATCAGCTCGCGTGCGAAGAACATATCGAGGTTGTTGAGCGGCTCGTCGAGCAGCAACCATCGCGTGCCCTGGCAGAACGTCATCGCCACCAGAACGAGCTGACGCTGGCCGCCCGACAGCGTGTCGATGAAGCGGTCGGCAAATCCGGTCAGATCGAAACGCTCGAGTGCCGCCTGGGTCAGCGCCCGGTCCTCGTCCGTCGCGCGGCCGCCATTGTGCGGGAAACGGCCGAACGCCACCAGCTCGCGGACCCGAAGGCGGCTCGCGATCGCCGGATCCTGTCTCAGGATCGCTAGCGTTCGGGCCAGGACGCGGCTCGGGGTGCGACCGATCGGCAGGCCATCCACGCTGATCGAGCCTGTCTGGAGCGGCTGCAGGCGGGCGATCAGAGACAACAGGCTCGATTTGCCGGCACCGTTCGGCCCGATCAGCGCGGTGACGCCGGCCTCTGGGATCTCAAGATTGATGTCTCTCAGGATTGCCGCGCCCTGATGGGCGAGCGAGACCTTGTTCACGACGATCATCGCCGGGCTCCATGCAGCAGCATTGCGAGGAAAACCAAACCTCCGACAAATTCAATCACGACCCCGAGCGTGGATGCCCCTCCGAGGACGTGCTGCAGGATCGTCTGCCCGCCGACCAGCACGATGATCGCGACCAGCGCCGCAGCAGGCAGCAGGAGCGCGTGACGCCGCGTATCGATCAGCCGCTCACCGAGCGCGACGACGAGCAGGCCGAAGAACGCCACCGGTCCCACCAGCGCGGTCGACACGGCCACCAGCGCGGCGACCAGCATGATCGTGCCGGCGACGACCCGCGGCCATTCCAGGCCGAGGCCGGTCGCTGCGTCGCGGCCGAGCGCCAGCACGTCGAGCGTATGGCGCATCCGCCAGACGATTGCGATGCCGATCAGCATCAGGACGCCGGCGGCGACCAGAAGCTCGCCGTGGATTTTGCTGAAATTGGCGTAGCTCGCCCCCTGCAGCACCACGAAGTCGTTCGGATCGATCAGTCGGGCGAGCAGCGACGACAGGCTGCGGAACAGCACGCCGACGGTAACGCCGGCGAGCAGCATCAGGATCAGATCGACGCGCGCCTTGAGCAGAGGCAGAAACAGCAGTGCGGCCAGCGCCACCATCACCACGGCTTCGCCCGCGAATTTGATACGTGGATCGAGCGATGCGAAGCCGAACCCGCCGATCGTGAATACCAGCAGCGACTGGCTGAAGATGTAGAGCGCGTCGAGGCCCATGATCGAGGGCGTCAGGATGCGGTTGGCGGTCACCGTCTGGAATACGACTGTCGATACCGCGATCGACACCGCGACGACGACGAGCGCGAGCAGGCGCAAGGAGCGGAGCTCGAGGCTGAACCAGAGATTTCCGCGCAGGCCGAGCGTCATGAAGGCGCACATGCACGCGAGCGCGATCAGGCCCAGCGCCGCCAGCACGATCGTGGAACGGTCACGCATGCGACGGCCGACGCAACAGAAGCCACAGGAAGGATGCGGCACCGACGACGCCGAGCACGGTGCCGACCGGGATCTCGTACGGAAAGTGCAGCAGCCGGCCGATGATATCGCAGGCCAGAACCAGCGCCGCGCCGCTGCCCGCCACCCAGGGAATCAGCATTCGCATATTGTCGCCGATCAGGCGTGAGACCATGTTGGGCACGACGAGGCCGACGAACGGCACCAGCCCGACGATCACTACCGTCAGTGCGGTGACGACGGAGATGATGGCCAGCCCGATCTGCATCATGCGCGCGTAGTCGAGGCCGAGCCCGACGCTGACGTCGCGACCGAGCGACATCAAGGTCAGACGATCGGCGAACACCCACGTCACGACCAGAACCGCCGCCGAGACCCACAGCAGTTCGTAGCGGCCGCGCAGCACGCCGGAGAACTCGCCATGCGTCCAGATCTCGATGAACTGCAGCAGGTCGGTGTGCCAGGCGACGAACGTGACGGCTGCGCCGACGACACCGCCATAGACCAGCCCGAACAGCGGCACCAGGAACGGCTGCGTCGGCGGCAGGCGGTGAGCGATCGCCAGGAACAACGAGGTGCCGGCGAGAGCCGTGAGACTCGCCACCAGCGTCTTGGTCGCGATCGAGGCGGAAGGGAGCAGGAGCGTGACGATCAGAATGCCGAGGGCTGCGCTTTGTCCGGTGCCCGCCGTCGCCGGCTCGACGAAGCGGTTGCGCGCCAGCGTCTGCATCACCAGGCCGGCGATCGCGAGGCCGGCGCCGGTCAGGATCGCCGCGAGGGTGCGCGGCAGGCGGCTCGCGGCGATGAGATACAATGCCTCGGGATCCGAGAACGCCTCGCGCGGCGACACGTCGCCGACGCCGACGAAAATGCTGATCGCGCAAAGCCCCGCCAGAACGAGGAGTGCCGCCGCGCCCGCAAGGCGCGGTGCCGTTCGTTCGACGGTCGTCATTGCGCGGCCGAAAACCCGCGGGTGACTGCTGCGAGAACGCGGGTCATGGCCTGGATGCCGCCGCCGGCGATGTACAGATCGGCGGCGGGCAGATAGATCACCTGGCCGCGCTTCCAGGCCTTGGTGTCGCGCACCAGCTCGTTGTCGAGCGTCGCGTGCGCCTGACTGTCGCCGGTTCCAATGGCGACCGCGCGATCGACCACGATCAGCCAGTCGGGATCGGCCTTGCGAACGAACTCGAAGGACACCGCCTCGCCGTGGATGGCCGCCGCCATCGCGGTCACCGCAGGTTCGATTCCCAGTGTGCTGTGAATCCAGCCGAACCGTGAACCGACGCCGAAGGCGGAGATCTTCGGGCCGTTGGTCATCAGGATCAGGGCGCGCCCCTTGCCCTTGGCGGCGTCGCGCGCGGCGGCCACGGCCGCCCGAAATTTCTGCCGTGCCTCATCGGCGGCCCGTTCGCGGCCGAACAGGCGGCCATAGGCATCGAGGCGGGCTTCGGCGTCGCGCACGAGATCCTGCCCGTCGATCGTCATGTCGATGGTGGGAGCGATGCGCGAGGTGAATTTGGCTTTCGGCGACGATCGCCCGCCGAGAATGATCAGATCGGGGTCGAGCGCACTCAGGGCTTCCAGATTGGGCTCGAACAGGGTGCCCACGACCTCGCCGCCGGCGGCGGCAGGCTTCAGCTCGGGCAGGAAGACACGATCCGGTACGCCCGCCGGCTTCACGCCGAGCAGGTGCAACGTGTCGAGCGCGGCCATGTCGAACACGGCAACGCGGTGCGGTCTGGCGGGTACCGTGGCCAGTCCCTGGGCCGTCTGGATCTGCACGGTTTCGGCAATCGCCGCTGTCGGAAGGGCGAGGGCGATCAGCACGGCGAAGATGCGGGAGAACAGCATTGAGGGCCTTTGTCTCAGGCGAGGCCGGGAGCCGAATTCGCGACTCCCGTCGTTGTGGAACGGCTTCGTCGCGCCTCCGGCGAACCTGGGCCGCGCATCGTCGAACCGAGATGGGCGAGAACGGCGATCCGATCATGAACCAACGTCTCGAAACAATTGTTTCCAAACCATTCGAGCGAGGCTTCCGCTTCGCTCTCGGCCGCCATGGCCGACAGGAAATTGTCGTAGTCCATGGCGCCGTCGAACAACGGCACCATACCCTCCCGGGTGCCGGCGGCGGAATAGACATTTTCGGGCGCGAACACACCGAGCTCGCTGCGCGCGCGAACGTTCTTCAGATGATAGTGGCCGATGAATTCCGCCAGCGCGCAGCGGGCCTGAATCGGATCGTCGTTGGCTTCCCAGACATGGAGCGCGTCGAAATTGATGCCGAGCCCCGGGTGGTCGGCATCGGCCAACATGCACAGCGTCGGCTCGAGACCGTCCGCCAATGTGTTCGGATGGGTCTCGACCAGGAGCCGGATGCCGTGGTCGTGCACGACGGCGGCGATGTCGCGAAGGCGATGCGCCAGCGATCTGCGCTCGCTACGCGACATGTTGCGGCTCGGGATATTGCCGGCGAAAGTGCGGATCTTGCGTGCCGACCAGTGCTCCGCGAGTCGGCAGAGTCCGACCGTGCGGCGGCGGATCTCGGCGGCGTCGCCGTCGGTGGGCAGGTAGTCGCTCAGCATCGGGACCGAGAGGCCGTACCCGGCCAGCCAGCCGGCGCCATATTGCGGATGTGTCCGCAGCAGCCCGCGCGCATGAGCCGCCCACAGTTCGACACCGTGGAACCCGCTGCCGCGCGCCCAGTCGGCGATCTCGTCGAAGGACAGCAGATGATGCCGGAAGGTGATGGTGCAGACCGAGAGCTTCATCGACGTAACCCCGCCCTGCGTTCAGACATCGGCGTCCGTGCCAGCCCCCGATCGACGCACCAGTCGAGAAACACCGCATGCAGCCTGGCCTTGATCGCGGTCTCGAGCGCGTCGAGGCTGTCCAGCGTCCGGTAGACGTCTGCGGCGCAATCCGCATCGCCGGTTTGCGCCAGCCGCAGGATCTTCAGATGCAATGCCGGCAGGCCGAGTGCGAGCTCTTCGATCCTGTCGCACCACACCAGGAACTCGTCGTTCGGGAGCCGAAGCGATCGCCAGAAGAAGGCGAAGCCGTGCTCGTAGGCCCATTTGCGGATCGACAGTACGGGGAGTTCGCGTAGCGCAGTCTTCAGCTCTGCCACGCATAGGCCGTCACGGCGTTGGAGATGAACGTCGACGATATCGCGGACGCGACGGATCAGAGGATTGTCGTCCGCCACGAAGCAGGTGAGGAAGTAGTCCCGGATATCGGCCGCGGCCGGGAGCCGCACCGCGCGGCGATCGAACATGTAGCCGCCGGCGACGCTCGGTTGGGCGACGGCATTGAGGACGCGATCGCGTTCGATCGGTCCTTCCCAGCGAAAATCCGGATCGCGCACCTGCCAGACATGCGGGTCCGCCGTCGCCTCCACCATCAGAAAATGCGGGAAGGGGTTCTGGTTGAACTTGTTCTCGCGCTCCGGCAGGTGAAACATGTCCAGCATCACCATCACGTTCTCGGTCGGACGGCGCGCAGCGATCAGACCGAGCAGCTTGGTGATATTGACCTGTTTCGGTGCAGAGTGATCGTACCACTCGGTGACGCGCACGCCGTAGAGCCGGTGAAACCAGCGGCAGAACACGTCGTGGCTGATCTGCGGCGCATGGTAGCGCAGTTGGTGTCGCTCCGAGACGGCGAAGTCGGCGTCCCAGATGCCGAAATACATCGGCCGGTGATCGAGGCCCGCCGCTTTCACCGCATCGCACAGACAAGAGACGACGCAATGGACCTTGATGTCCGGATAGACCGCGGCATGGACGTCGAAGGCTGCCGGCTCGGCGGCGCCTTCGGCTCCGGCGTCGAGTGAACCGGCCGGGACCAATAGATCAACCAGATCGCCGACCGTCTCGATCTTCGAGCCGGCGACCAAGTCGTCCGGCACGACGATGCCGTGACCGAGCTCCAGATCCAAAAGCAGATCCAGCATCAACACCGAGTCGAGATAGAGATCGGCGTTCAGCCGCGATTGCGGGCCGAACCCGTCAAGGTGCTGGTTGTTCATCCGCTCTGCGAGGATCTGGCGGATCGCGGTCGTGATCTGTTCTCGGGTCATGCCACGATTTCCTCCGCCGAGAGCTCGAGGCGACCTGCGGCGTGCAGCGCCGCGATTTCCCGCCGATTGATCTTGCCGTTCGCCTGCCGCGGCAGGCGGGCGAGGCGCACCGTTTCGATCGGCACCTGATGTGCGGCGAGGTTCTGAATGCACCATTCGCGCAAGGCCGCGGGCGACACATCGTGTTCGGCGCTGAAGGCCAGCGCGACGCGTTCGCCCGCGAACGGATCGAGCCGCCGAAACGCGACCGCGTCGGTCACTCCGGGCATCGCCATCACGACGTCCTCCACCTCCTTTGGATAGACGTTGAGTCCGGAGACGTTGATGGTGTCGTCGAGGCGCGCCACGAACACCAGCATGCCGTCGGGTCTGGTGTAGCCGAGGTCGGCGGTCCGGATCGTTCGGTCGCCGGTATGCACGACGATCTCCCGCGGCTGAGCACCGTCGCCTGCTTCGACGCGGTGGTGGGGCAAAGCAAACCCCATGTCGCCCGACGCCGTGAGATCGGGATTGATCGCGACGCATCCTGCTTCCGAGCAGCCGTATTGCTGAAACAGATGTGTGGTCCGAGCCCGGATCGTGGCGAGCCAGGTTTCGGGCAGCACCGTCCCCGAGGTCATGGCGGCGCAGATCGTTTCGCCCGCCGGCAGCAGGCGGGCGACCGCGTGCAGCATGGCGGGCGACGAATACAGCAGCGGCCGGGTGGTGTCGCGAAGGCGGGCGATCAGGTATTTCGGATTGCCGGTGCCGACCACATGCGGCACCTGTCCGCGCCGAAGCGCGACGAACACCCCGCAGATCAGCCCGTAGGAGTGCGTGACCGGACAGGCGACCACGGGACTCATCGTTTCCGGAGCGTGAAAGGTCGCCACATAGCTCTCGATCTCGCGGTCGATTTCGGACCAGGTCCGGATGATCCGCTTCGGTTCTCCGGTGGTTCCGGAGGTCGTTTGCAGCAATCCGCCGGGGCCGGGGCCGGCTGCGCCGAGTTGCTCGACGGCGAAGCCGTCGGTCACCAGCCGGTGGCAACCGAAATCGGTGGCAAGCCTGCGGGCCGCAGCGTGCGGCGTCGAAGGATGGATCGGCAATGCGCTGGCGCCGGCCTCGCGGATCGCAAGTAACAGCGACAGATAGTCTGCGGTGTCGGACATGCGGACGGCGAAGCTGAGCCCGTGATCTGCGACACCGACCGCGGCCGCTGCGCGCCGGCTCATGGTCTGCATCACCGCGCGGTCGTAGAATTTGTCGTCGATCCGGATCATGCGTATTCTCGTGCGATCGGCGCGAAGCCGGCGAGGGGATTGTGCGCAGCGTGCTGGAGATTGTCCGCGAGGCCGAGCTTGCGTGCCAACAGGCTCTCGATCAGGATCTGTCGCGTCCCGAAGCCGAGCTGTGCCACGCGCTCGCCCAGGTCGTGCTCGGCGATATCGGCGGCGAGATGACGCGTCACCCTGTGCCAGAACGTGGTTTCGTCCACGCCGTAGCAGCTATGTACGAGATGCGCGATCTCGGCGAGATTGAAGACGAACAGACAATCGACGAACAGGTCGCGCAGGTCGGCGGGGTTTTGCATCCAATAATACTGGTTGGGGAGCGCATTGCGGTAGTCGGGATGGAGTGCTGCGAAGTCCGGCACCGATCCGCGATCGCCCAGAAACTCCGGCACGAATTCCAGGCTGTCGTGAAAGTCGCGCAGGATCAGCCGTTCGGGCCAGCCGTCGCGATGGACGAGCACCATGTTCTGTCCGTGCGCCTCTGTCGCAATGCCGTGGACCACGAGCAGCCGCCACACCGGCAGCACCGCGACCTCGATCAGGCGATCGAGCCATGGCTTGACGCCGTAGCGGTCCAGCCATGGCTCGATGAAGGGGCGGCCGTCGGACTCGATCACCATCAGCGCGTTGAACGGCACCGCTGCTTCGCCGTCGGCGAGCTTGCTCTCGACGCTTTCGCGCCAGATTGCGGCGACCTCACCGCCGAGCGGGCCGTCGCGATCGACGATCGCACCGGCGAATTCACGGAGGATATCGATCTGGTAGCGGGATCGAAACAGCGGGTCGCTGTCGATGATGTCGCCGAGCCAGCGGGACAGGACCGGCGCGGTGCCGACCGAATGCGGCTCGAGGTGACGGCGTGTCGAGGTGTTGACGATGCCCAGCGCCAGCTTCACGCCGGTGCGGCGCGGGTCGCGCGCGTTGCTGAGCGAGCGCACCGATTGGCTGGCGCGATACGGATCGCCCGCCGCGCCCAACGTGTGCACGCGCCCGGATCGGATCAGGGGACGCAGTCGATCTTCCGCCAGATGCCGCCATTGCCAGGGATGGATCGGTATCAAGCCGAACTGTCGCCGGTCGAGGCCGAGCGAGGCGGCGCGCGCTGAAATCCGATTCAGCTCCTCGGCGCCGAGCTGACATTTCCAGAACGTCTCCTCCGGCTCGGGCAGCGACAGATGCAGTTCCTCGCGCGCGACGGCGAGCCAGACCAACTGAAAGGCGTTGCCCGCTTCCGGCCCGTAGAGCTGATGGTCCCGCTCGTCGAATCCGGTGCGCGATTTGAAGCAGGGGTGGTAGGGATGCCCTTCATCGACCGCCGCGTCGAGTTCGGAGAAAGCCATCCGTCGCCGGTCGCGACGCCGAATATGGCGATGGTTCCATCGCATCAGGGCCTCGGTCTGTTCGAGCTCGCGACGCAGCAGTGCTCTCGCGGAGGCCGCGCCTGGCAGGGCTGCAACGACATCCGCGATCGAAGCCGAGCGCCATCCATCGCTGGCGAGCCATTCGACCTTTCCGGTTTCGAGCCGCGGCCGGCCGAAGGCGCCGATCCGGCCACGTGCGCGCCACGCCCGGCCGTTGCTCCACCATTCGAAGCGCCGAGGCGGGCACGGGGTGAGGTCGACGGGCCCGAACAGGTTTTCGTACAGCGCCGCCGCGGTGAGCTGGCGCACCACTCGCTCCTCCGGACGGCCGACGAGATCACAGGGCAGCGACACGAACGCCTCCGGCTCGCGGGGCACGACGACCGGCCAACAGCGGGTTCGGCAACTGCACGTAGATCGCGCGGCCGTCTTCGGCTTCCAGTTCGTCGATGTCGAGCATTCGGGTCAGGAGATTGGCCTTGGCGGCGACGGTCGGGCGGTCGAGAAGCCCGGCGGCGAATTCGGCGCCGACGCCTGTCAGTTCGCGGCCGAGGTGGTCCAGCCGCTCGCACAGAATCGCGAGCAGCGCCTCCTCGTCGATCAGCCTGTCCTGGCCCATTCGGGCGATCACCGAACAGACCTGGTTGACGATCAGGTAGTAGCCGAAGCGCTCCTGGATCACCCGGTCGTCGAAATACAAGCCGCCGATATCGGCCGTTTCCGGCACCAGCGCGGTCAGTCGGTCGCGGTGCGCATTCGACAGATAGAAGCCCTGGTTGTCCCGATAGTAGAATATCGTCGGGAGTCCTGAGGAAACGTCGAGCAGGGCGTTCTGCTGATGCGCTTCGAACGCGACGCCGAGCTCGTCGTAGATCCGGACAAGCGGATCCAGCGCGCAGTCGAGATAGGCCGAGAACCATCGTCGGCTGGTGCTTCCCACCGTCTCGTTGCTGCGTGCCGCCAGCTCGCGCACGATGCGCTCGAGCCTGGAACGCGCGCCCGGCGGCGGATCGGCGGTCAGTGCCGCGACCGCGACTCCGCTGTGCTCGTTTCCCGTGGTGAACGGATTTTCGCGGAAGATCACCTCGAACCCGCTTTCCCGGCGCCCCGGCAGATCGAGGGTCAGGTAGGCCGGATCTCTGATCAGCTTGAATCGGGGATGGCGTGCGGCGGCCTCGGCACGGGTGAAGAGCTGCGACATCGCGACGCCGGCGCGCAGTTCGGGCATTCGGTTGACGCGCAGCGAATTGGTGATCCGGACCGGCAGCGAGAATTTCAGCATCCACGGGACATCGGGGTTGTACACCGTGCGGACCGAGGAGGTGGCCGAGAATTCGGCACCGATCGCGCCGAGCCGCCGCAGCCGCCCCTGGGCCACCAGCTCCGCGATCGCCGGATCGAGCATCACCGCTTCGGCCTGGAGCGGATGCAAGGGAATCAGCGCCTCGTCCGATCGCAGCACCGGGCGTTGATCCGGTGGAATCAACGCGTCGAGAATGCCGGGCAGGGAGACGTCGTCGGCTTCGCCCCGGCGCAGCAGCGCCGCATCGGCCGCGAAGAACGCGAGCCGAAAGCGACCGCGATGCTCGGGCGCGTAAGCGGGCCGCTGCCAGTCGGTCATGCCCTGGCGGCTCTTCGGCGTCGGGTGCAGCCAATGTCCGAACACCAGGCTCTGTTCGCAGTCGATAAAGTTCAAGCTGCCGGGACCGGGAGCCCGCTGAAGGCTGTCCACCATGCAGTGATAGCTCGTGAGCACGCGGCCGAGCAGTTCGGCTTCTTCGTCGCGCAGGCCGTCCGCCCGTTCCACGCCCATCGCCGCATAGCATTCCTGGACCATCAAATAGAGCGCGCGCAGCGGCGCGATTTCGCGCCAGGCATTCTCCTGGGCGCGGCAGATGAAGACACGCCCGAACCGGAGCGGCCCGCACAGCGAGTTGCGCTCGATCTCGGCGCGCAGTGTCGCCGCCGCCATCGGGCAGGACCATTCGATATAGTTCTGCCGCTCACCGCGCTCCGGCCCCAGCGCGGAGGACACGCCGGGGTCGACTTCCCGCCGATAGCAATTGGCAAAGCTTTGAAATGTCGCGCGTTCGGCGATCTCGCGCATGGATCCGTGCATCGGCCTGTCTTCCGCAAAACGTCCCGGGATCGGTGGGACGCATGGGATCAACGGTCGACGACGGCAAGACCCGTAATCTCGGTTTGATGCGTAGTTTAGAATTCAACCAATCATCGATTGCAAAGACCGCCGCGGCGTTGACAGCTCCGCGAGGAATGCGGTTAGAAGAATATCGGCGGTAATGTCCGTATCCATCGCTCCCGAGCCCTGTCGGTTCTGCGGCGATGGCGGCGTGCTTATTACTTCGAACGTTCCGCGTTCGGGGCCGTGCTGATGCGCTACGATGGGGATGTCATGTCGTCTGCGACGGATCTGCTCAACATTTACGGATCGGAGCAGGGCCAGCTCAAGCGGATGGTTCGGCGCATCACCGGCAATGCACATACGGCGGAGGACGTCGTCCACGAGACGTTCATCAAGCTGATGAATCGAAAGGTGGGCGAGCGTGACGTCGGTCTCGTCGTCACCACGGCCCGCAATCTCGCCTGCGATGTGCTGCGCGCGGAGCGGGTGCGGGCGTCCTACGCCAACAACGTGTCGAGCGAGCAACTGCAGACCGGCGTCGTCGATCCCGAGGACGCGGTGGCGAGCCGGATGGATCTCGACGCGCTGTTTCGCGCGCTCGAGACGCTGCCTCGCCGCACCCAGCGCATCTTTCTTCTCAGCAAGGTCGACGGGATGACCTATCCGCAGATCGCCCGCAGTCTGAAGATTTCGGTGTCGACGGTGGAGAAGGAAATGATCTCCGCCCTCGAATTCTGCCGGACCTGGCGACAACGCCGCGAGAGAAACTAACCGCGGGAACGGTTCGTCCTCTGTTTCTTCGACCGAGGTTGTCGTTGCCTTCGAAGACGAGTGATCGGTTTGTGCGTCCCGGATCGGCCGATCCGGATGCCGTTGCCTAACGACCTCCACCAAACTTCTACCAATCCTCGCCCTGTCAGAACGCCGCGTGCCGTTGTCTGCGCTTGTCGGCGCCGGTGCGGCCCGCGCGGTGAATGCGCGCTCTGTCTTCCGGAGCGCGATCGTGCCGCGGATGCTTTCGTCGGGCCGCTGTTTGCACAGTCATCGGACGCGCCCGGACATCGCGCTCCTTGACTTCGGTTGAATGCAATGTTGTAACATTACATGTAATATAGTTACATCATCGCTCCCGGCGAGCGGCACATCCCCGGTCAAAGCAACGTCAAGCCCGCATGGTGCGGGATCGAGAAGTCATGTCCGATCACCACATTCGCCAATCTCCGGCTTTGCTGTCGCGTGCCGGTCGCCGCATCCCCCGACCGCTGCGGTGCGGGGATTCTCGCCGATCGACGGGAGGCTCCGTCGATGTGGGCTGATCTGTCGGGATTGCTGCTCGCACCGGTTCACCTGCTGATTCATCTGCTGTTTCTCGCGGCGCTGTTCGAAAGCGGCCGTCTCTGCCTGCAGTGGGTCTTCCGTCTTCGGAATCGCGGCGCCCTGAACGAGCCGGACCGCGAAGCCGCCGGATATCCGATCGCGGCGATGTTCGCGCGCGATTCGACGATCGGCGTCGAACAACTCGACGTCGCGGCGATGCGTCGTCTCGAATTCATCCGGATCGCCACACGCGTCACTCCGATGCTCGGCTTGATCGCGACGCTGATCCCGATGGGGCCGGCGTTGGTGGCGCTGACCAAGAACGACGTCGCGCAGATGAGCGAATTGTTGCGCTCGGCGTTCTCCGCCGTGGTGCTGGCGCTGGCGGCCTCCAGTCTTTGCTTCTGGATCGCCACGGTACGTCGCCGCTGGTGTGCCGAGGAGGTGATCGCGGTGAAGCGTCATCTCGAAGACAACGCAAGCGGTGCTTCGCCGCAGCGGATGCCGGAGCGGAGGACGGCATGAGTCTTCGCCTGCTCGAGGAAGACGACGAACTCGATCCGATCCTGTCTGTCGTCAATCTGGTCGACGTGTTCCTGGTGATGATCGGCGCGCTGATGATGATCATCGCGGTCAACCCGCTCAATCCGTTCGCGTCGGAGAAGGCCGTTGTGGTCAGGAATCCGGGGCAGCCGCAGATGGAGATGATCGTCAAGGACGGCGAGAAGATCGAAACCTACAAAGCGAGCTCCGAGATCGGCAGCGGCGAAGGTTCGCGCGCCGGCGTCGCCTACCGGCTGCGGGACGGCTCCTTCATCTACGTGCCCGAGCCGGGCGCTGCGAACTCCCCCTCACGTCAACAACGCCAGTGACCCCGCGGTTCGGAAATCAGTAACATGCGCAATTGGTATCTTCAGTCGGTGGCCGCGCTCGCGCTCGTCGCGGGCAGCGACTCGGCCCTCGCTCAATCATCGACCGGATCGATGCTGCTCGACACCATCGAGGTGCTGTCCGATCAAGGCCGCGAGGTCGGCGTGCCGACCTTCGAGCAACAGAAGGAGCGATTCATCCGCCGGCCCGGGGCCGAGACCGTGGTGTCGGTGCAGAATCGCGATCCAGGCACCACCAGCAATCTGCGGCAGGTGTTCGAGAACACGCCGGGTGTCTACACCACCGACCGCACGCCGGGATCGTCCGGCTTCATTTCGATCCGCGGCAGCGATCTCGCCGCCAGCGGTCCGCGCGGTGGCCGCGGCGTCCGCGCCTATATCGACGGCATTCCGCTCGGACGAACGGACGCCGGATTGACCAACTCGTTCCTCAACATCAATCCCGCCCAGTACGTCGAAATCTTCCGCGGCGGATCGAGCCTGCGCTACGGCTCGCTGTCGACCGGCGGCGCCTTCAACATCGTGTCGAAGACCGGACGCAGCAACCCCGGCTCGATGATCTCGTTCGGGATCGGCAGCTACGGCTATCTGTCCACCGTGCTCGAGACCGGCGGCTCGAAGGGCGAGTGGGACTGGTTCATCCAGGGATCGGGCTATCGCAACGACGGCTATCAGGCCCATACCGGCGAGCGCACCGGCCGTTTCGACGCCAATTTCGGCTATCGTCCGAACGAGGATTTCGAGACGCGCTTCTATATTTCGGCCGGCTCGAACAACAACGATCTGGCCCAGACCGTGCGCCTCGATCAGTTGCGGGAGCAGGGACGCCAGGCCGGAACGCTCAACCTCAAGGCCGACACCGACCAGAATTTCCACTACACCCGGATCGCCAACAAGACGACGATGCGGTTCGGCGACACCACGGTCGAGGCCGGCGGCTACTATCTGTACTCGCTGCTCGATCACATCCCGTCGCCGTTCGCGGGCATGATGGACTATGCCTGGAAAGACTATGGCGTGTTCGGCCGTGTCGAACACCAGACGTCGCTGATGTCGCTGCCGACCGAGTTTGTGGCCGGAGCCCGCGTCAACTACACCGACGGAAATTTCAAGCAATGGACCTGGGCCAACGGCGGCCAGGACAGGGGCCGGCTGTCGCGCGCCTGGGATTTCAAAGGCTGGGTCTGGGAGAACTACGGCGAGGCGGCGATCGAAGTGGCGCCGCGGCTGCGCACCTTCGTCGGAGGTCAGGCGGTCTACATCAAACGCGACCAGACCGACGTGTATTCCGGCGGAACCTTCGCGGCGGTCAACAACCCGAACCTGCCGAACGGTCCGCAGCCGGGGCGGCTGGCCGGAAAGTACGCCGAATTCGATCTCGAATACCGATCTTTCAATCCGAAGATCGGGGTCAACTACGAAGTGGTGACGAGCCATTTCCTGTTCGCCAACGTCACCCGCAGCTTCGAAGCGCCGACCAACAGCGACGTCACCGACGTGCTCAATGCCGAAAAGACCTTGCAGGCCGCCAATCCTTCGGCGCGGTTGCCCCGGGTCCGGTCGCAATCGGCGTGGACGGGCGAGATCGGCGTGCGAGGCGGGCCCAGCGTCTTCCAGTACGACCTGACCCTGTATCACATGCGGCTGAAGGACGAGATCCTGACGCGGTGCGCGACCGCTGCGGAAGGTGCCGGATCGAGCTGCGCCACCACGATCGCGTTCAACGCGGATCGCACGATTCACCAGGGCATCGAATTCGGCCTCAAGACCATTCCATTTCAGCACGTGTTCAAGGCCGGCGACAGCATCTTCGTCAACGGGGTCTACAACCTCAACGACTTCCGCTTCGACAACGATCCGCGCTTCGGCAACAGCCGAATGCCGGTGGTGCCGATGCATCAGGTGTTCGTCGAAGCCGGTTACCGGCTCGATACCGGGTTCTTCGTCTCCGGCAACGTGCGCTATCTGTCGAAGCGCACGACCACCTTCGACGGGTCGGGCGGTGACGCCTTCGTGGTCCCGGAGGTCGCGCTGCTCGGCGCCAAGATCGGCTTCAAGGCGCCGGACGGCGACTGGTCGGCGTTCATCGAGGGACGAAACCTCACCAACGAGCTCTACGTCTCCGACTTCTCCGCGATTCCGATCGCCACGGG
The DNA here is from genome assembly GCF_010906995.1 of Rhodopseudomonas sp. WA056. Lineage (NCBI taxonomy): Bacteria > Pseudomonadati > Pseudomonadota > Alphaproteobacteria > Hyphomicrobiales > Nitrobacteraceae > Rhodopseudomonas > Rhodopseudomonas sp. WA056. Next base: position 43,879 of record NZ_QPFS01000021.1, read on the forward strand.
AGGTTCGCCGTCGGTGCGGCTGGGCGACGGCCGCGCGGTCTATGCCGGCGTCAGCAAGCGGTTCTGACGGGGCGTCCAATGACGAGCATCGTGCGCAGCCTGCTGGTTCTGATCGCATTGGCCGGCTTGTTCGGAACGCCCGCGCAGGCCGAACCGGAGCGCCCGGTGTCGATCGTGGTGTTCGCCCGCGATCCGTCGTCGCCGGCGAAGGGCAAGCTGCTGGAGCAGATCGCGCAAGAGCGCGGCCTGGCGCTGCAATGGGTGTTCACCGATCGCGCCCGGCCGGCGGAGCTGGCGGCGAAGCTCGCGGGCGCGGACCTGGTGATGTTCGACTGGGTGATGGAATTTCTGCTGCCGCAGATGTTCGCCCAGCTCGGTGAGCCGCTGAAGCAGTTCTCCGGAAAGGTCTGGGGCGGCGCGATGTGGCGGCGCCCCGACGTGGCGAAGGGAGTGACGGCCGAGCAGGGGCAGCGGATCCACGACTACTGGGTCAACGGCGGCGTGGAGAACCTTCGCCATCTGATGGACTACATCAAGGTCGACGTGATGGGCCGAAGCGGCGTGTCGCCGCCGCCTGCCGTGACCATGCCGGAGCAGGCGCTGTATCATCCCGATGCGCCGGGCAAGGTGTTCGCCGATCTCGACGGCTATCTCGCCTGGCGGGCACCGAAGCCGGGGCAGCCGGTGATCGGGATCGGCTTTCATCGTCTCGAATTCGCCAACGACAACACCGCGCATATCGACGATTTGATCCGGCGGATCGAGGCCAAGGGCGGCTTCCCGCTGCCGTTCTGGGATCCCAACGACGGCCGCAAGGTCGCAGGCCTGATCGTCAGGGAGGGAAAGACTCTGCCGGACGCGCTGGTGTCGTTCACCGGCGTCTACACAAACGTCGACGAGCAGAAGAAGTGGATGGGGTCGATCGACCGCACCGTGTTGCAGGCGATCGTGTATCACGGCGGCGATGCCGAGGACTGGCATAACGACCAGGAAGGCATGCCGGTTTCCCGGCAGGCGGTGTTCTACACGCTCGGCGAGGCCGCCGGACGGATCGACGTCACCTTGATCGGCGCCGGCCGTCGCGGCGACGAGAGGACCGAGGCGATTCCGGCCCAGATGGACGCGCTGGCGGAGCGCGTGCTGAAGCAGGCGGCGCTTCGCCTGAAGCCGAATGCCGACAAGAAGCTGGCGATGTTCGTCTGGAACAGCCCGGCCGGCGAGGAGAATTTCGCCGCGTCCTATCTCAACGTGCCGGCGTCGATCGTCGAGATCGCCAAGGCGCTGCGCGACGACGGCTATGCGATCCCGGCGTTCGATGAGCAGGCGGTCGTCGATACGCTGCGCAAGCTGATCCGGCCGTATTATCGAAGCCGCGATCCGGCGGAACTCACCAGACTGGTCGACGCCGGCCTGGCGATGCGGGTGCCGGTCGCCGAGTATCGCGCCTTCCTCGCCAAGCTGCCGCGCGAGACCCAACAGGCAATGACGGAGCTGTACGGACAGCCGGAAGACGCCTACCTGGTGCTGCGCGACGGCGATCGGGCGGATTTCATCGTGCCGCGCTGGCAGCTCGGCAATCTCACCATTCTGCCGCAGCCGTTGCGCGGTGCGCGCCGGGCAGACGAGGACGGCCTGACGCACGACAAGACGCGACCGCTGCATCATGCCTACCGCGCGGTGTATTACGGTGTCGTGCATCGGGCGGGGGTCGACGCGATCGTCCATCTCGGCACCCACGGCACCCAGGAATGGGCGCCGGGCAAGGAGCGCGCGCCCTCGGTGGCCGACGATACCCAGTCGACGATCGGCAACGTGCCGGTGATCTATCCTTACACGGTGGCCAATGTCGGGGAGGCGATCATCGCCCGCCGCCGCGGCCGTGCGACGACCATCTCGCACAACTCGCCGCCGTTCGCGCCGTCCGGCCTGCACGGCGAGTTCACCGAGTTTCACGAATTGCTGCATCAGTTCGAGACCGGCGAGCAGGGCGGCGTCCGGGACGCGATCGGCAAGCAGATCGTCGCGCTGGCGCAGAAGCTGAAGATCGACAAGGACGTGGGCTACGACGAGGCGCGCATCGCGGGCGACTTTCCTGGCTTCATCGCCAAGGTGCACGCCCATCTGCATTCGGTCGGCGCGCTGCCGCAGCCGCTCGGGCTGCACACTTTCGGCAAGGTCGCCGAGGCCGACAAGACGCTGCTGACGATCCTGCAGATCCTCGGACCTGATTATCTCGAGGCGTTCGGCGAAGATCCGCAGGAGTTTCTGGCGCGACCCTACGACGGCATCCAGCACAGCGAGCCCTTTGCCGCCTTGCGCAAGGCGGTGATCGACGGTGTCGACCTCGGCTTTGCTCCGCAGGCCGCAAGGCCGCTGCTCGACGAGGCAAAACGGCATTTCGCCGCCTTCACGTCTCCGCTGGAGCTCGACAGCCTGAAGCGCGCGCTCCGCGCCGGCTACGTTCCGACCTCGACCGGCAACGATCCTTTGCGCAACCCGGACGCGGTGCCGAGCGGCCGCAATCTCTACGGCTTCGATCCGCGCAAGCTGCCGACCAAGGCGGCCTGGGAAGCGGGCGCCAAGCTCGGCCGCGACCTGATCGAGAGCTACCGCGCCAAGAACGGCCGGTATCCGGACAAGATCACGTTCTCGCTGTGGTCGACCGAGACGCTGAACCACTTCGGCGTGGTCGAGTCGCAGATCCTGTATCTGCTCGGCGCCGAGCCGATCTGGAATCCGCGCGGTGACGTCGTCGGCGTCCGGGTGATCCCGGCCAAGGATCTCGATCGTCCACGCGTCGACACCGTGCTGTCGCTCACCGGTCTGTATCGCGACAATCTGCCGGAATTGCTCGCGCTGTTGCAGGGCGCGGTCAACCGTGTCGCCGCGCTCGAGGACGAGCTCGGCAATCCGCTGGTCGCCAACAACCGCAAGGTCGTCGAGGCGCTGCTGGCGAGGGGCATCGATCCCGAACGGGCGAAGCGTCTGGCGCGGGTCCGGATGTTCGGCAACGAATCCGGCAGCTACGGCACGTCGTTGCCGGAAGCGACGGTGGCGTCCGGAAGCTGGGACACCGAAGCGACGCTGGCGACAAGCTATCTGTCGCGGATGTCGTGGCTGTTCGGCACCGACGACGACACCCGTAACGTCCGTCTCGACGGCATCAATCTCTACGCCGAAGCGCTCAAAGGCACCAAGGCCGCGGTGCTGTCGCGCTCGTCGAACAATCACGGCGTGGTCTCGATCGACCATCCGTTTGAATATCTGGGCGGCATCGGGCTGGCGGTGCGTCACCTCGAAGGCAAGACACCGGAGCTGTTCGTATCCGATCTGAGAAACGCCCGCGACTTCCGCAACCAGACCGTCGCCGAGTTCATGAGCCAGGAATTGCGGTCACGCTATTTCCATCCGCGTTACGTCAAGGAGCTGATGAACGAGCGCTACGCCGGCGCCACCAAGATGGTCGACGTCGTCAACAATTTCTGGGGCTGGAACGTGATGGACCGCGGCTCGGTGCGGGCCGACCAGTGGCAGGAGTTCTTCGAGGTCTATGTCGACGACAAGCTGAAGCTCGGGATCAGGGACTACTTCAAACAGCATCATCCCGCAGCGCTCGCGCAGATTTCGGAGCGGATGCTCGAAGCCGTTCGCAAGGGCTATTGGGACGCGCCCGAGGACGTCGTGCGCAAGCTCGTCGAGACCCATCAGGAGATCGCCCGCAGCCGGGATCTGCTGGTTGAAAACCGCAAGTTCGCGGAATTCGTGGCCGGCAAGGCCGCTGGCTACGGCCTGCTTCCGGTAGCCGAGGCAAAGGCTGAGCCTGCCCGGCAGGACACGGCGGCGGCGACCGAGCAGGTGCAGGGGATCAAGCTGGAGAAGCAGGCCGACAATGCTGCAGATCAGCCGGACAGCCACTGGCTGCTGTACGGCATCGTCCTCGGCATGTTCGGTTTGGGTGCGCTGTGGGAGCTGGCCCGGGCCGGCTCCGCCGGCGGCCGCCGAGCTGCCGGATCGTCGGGGCCGTAGTCATCCGGCACCGGCCGGCTGCGCCGGCATCGATCCCGATCACCCCCGGCCCGGAAGGCGCAGACTGGAGGCACCTTCCGAAGCGCCGGCAGCGCGCGTGGCGTCAGGCGGTTTCGAGCGGACCGTGGTCGTCGCAATGGTCGCCGTGCGGGTGATGCAGGTGACCGTCGACCAGATAGTCGACGTGGTCGCCATGCGGCACCGCCTCGTGTCCGCAGCCGGGGCCGTGGGTGTGCGTGCATTTGGTCTCGGGCGTGCACTTCACCGGATTGGTCTCGGTGACGCCAATGACGTGCTCGTCGACGTGGTCGCCATGCATGTGATGCAGATGGCCATCGTGCAGGTAGTCGACGTGGCCGTCGTGCTTGACGGCGGTGTGTCCGCAGTTCGGACCGTGCTGATGATCGTGGTTGGCGTGGTGGGGGTGATCGCAACTGGCCATGGGCGCATCCTTCCTCAGTGAGCGTGGGCGTGGGGGGAGTTGGGTTCGGCAGCGTGTGCGACGGCGCCGCGGATCATCTGAAGGACGTGATCGTCAGCGATCGAATAGAACACGTGCTTGGCCTGACGCCGCCGTTTGACCAGCCGTGCCGCATAGAGCGACTTGAGGCGGGCGGAGACGGTCGTCAGTTGCTCCTGGGCGAGCTCCGCGAGTTCGGACACGCAGATCTCCTGCTCGGACAGCCGGATCATCAAGCGAAGCCGCTCCGGATCGCCGAGCGCCTGGAACATCGCCGCGGCGCTTCGGATCTGCGGTTCGGGGGGAAGATCCGGAAGCCGGCGAGGCGGGTGCTCATGCCGGTCGGTCGCCCGCTTGCTGCTGCCCGCGGATCCGGTCGCAGCTCGCTTCGGACGTTCCGGCCGGTCACGTCGCGCGTCGGCTTTCATCTCACTAATCTCTCAATCCATCGATTGATGGATTGAGAGATTAGGACGGTCCCAGGTCGGTGTCAACGCGCCAGCGCGGACACCGCGGGATTCCGGACGACCGATCGATGCTGCCGACCGGGGCGGGCGGCGACGGCGCGTTCTGTGCGCACCCTCAGTCTTCCCGACGCGACAGCGGTGCCGCGCCCGCGGTGTGCGGAAGGGAACGGGAGGGCTCAGCGTCCGACCGGGAACGGCCGCCCATCGATGATGGCCTCCATCGAGAAATACGATGTGACGGTCTCCAGCTCGGTCTTGTTGATGATGGTCTGGTACACCT
>NZ_QPFS01000220.1:0-3268 GCF_010906995.1 Rhodopseudomonas sp. WA056
AAGATGGGTATAAGAGACAGGGTTGATGGCGCGCGTCAATCCGCGCGCCATCAACCGGCGCGTCGTCGAATGTCTCGCCGCCGCCGGCGCGTTCGACTGCCTCAACTCGAACCGCGCGGCGGTGTTCGCGGGCGCCGACGCCATTGTGGCCGCATGCCAGCGCAATCATGAAGCTGCGACCAGCGGCCAGAACGACATGTTCGGCGGCCTGTCGGACGTCCCCTCGATCATCCTGCCGCAGCTCGACGCCTGGCTGCCGTCGGAGCGGCTGCGCCGCGAATACGACGCGATCGGCTTCTTCCTGTCGGGCCATCCGCTCGACGATTACGCCACTGCCCTGAAGCGGCTGCGGGTGCAGTCCTGGAACGAGTTCTGCAAGGCGGTGAAATCCGGCGCCACCGCCGGAAAGGTTGCCGCCACGGTGGTGTCGCGGATGGAGCGGCGCACCAAGACCGGCAACAAGATGGGCATCATCGGATTGTCGGATCCGACCGGGCATTTCGAGGCGGTACTGTTCTCCGAGGGGCTGGCGCAATATCGCGAGGTGCTGGAGCCGGGGGCCGCGGTGCTGATGCAGCTCGGCGCCGAATTGCAGGGTGAGGACGTCCGCGCCCGTGTGCTGCATGCCGAACCGCTCGACGCCGCCGCGGCGAAGACCCAGAAGGGCCTGCGGATCTTCCTGCGCGACACCAAGCCGCTGGAGTCGCTGACCAAACGTCTTCAGCCCCCGGAGTCCCGGGCCGCCGGCGGGAACGTCGCGCTGGTGTTGCGGCTCGATCCGCAGACCGAGGTCGAATTCGAGATTCCCGGCCGCTTCCAGGTTTCGCCGCAGATCGCCGGCGCGATCAAGGCGGTCAGCGGCGTCGAGCACGTCGAGACGCTGTGAGCGGCGAGGGCGCTGACGTCCCATCGCCGAGCCCGGCCGTCGCACCACGCCTTCCTCGAGGCGGGATCCATTCAATCGCCGTTCAGGCTGCGGCGCGCTGAAATGCGCGCGACGGCGATCCGTCGGTTCGGCGGCGCCCATGAATCGGGTCTCTGGCCATGCGTTTCCATCCCGTGCTGTCTTTGGTCTCCGCCGTTCTCGCCGTCCTGCTCGTCGTCCCGATCGATCATGCCCGGGCGCAGCAGCAGGAAAAGCGCATCGCGCTGGTGATCGGCAACGGAGCCTATGCGAAAGCGCCGCTGTCCACCGCCGCCAACGACGGCGGTCTGATCGCACAGACTTTGCAGGCGGCGGGCTTCGACGTCAGCGGCGCGCGCGATCTCGACGGCGACACGCTGCGCGGCGCCTTCCGCGACTTCGTGAAGAAGGCGGAGGAGGCCGGTCCCGACACGGTCGCGGCGGTTTATCTCGCCGGCTATGGCGTGCAGTACGCCGGCGAGAACTACTTCATCCCGGTCGACTCGCGGATTTCGCGCGATACCGACATTCCGACCGAAGGGCTGCGGCTCGGCGACTACATGCGCCAGCTCGCCGCGCTGCCGCTGAAGACCAGCGTCGTGGTGCTGGATCTCGCACGCGAACAGCCGTTCGTGCCGGCCGGCTCGGTCGCTTCGGGGCTGGCGATGGTGGAGCCGACCCCGAAGATGCTGATCGCCTTCAACGCCGCGCCCGGCACGGTGGCGCCGGAGGAGCGCGGCGCTTACGGCGTCTATGCGCAGGCACTGGCCGAGATGATCCGCACCGGCGGCCTGACGCTGCCGCAACTGTACGATCGCGTCCGGCTGCGCGTCAACGAGACCACCAAGGGCGCTCAGGTGCCGTGGGATACGCAGAGCATCGAGTCGAATTTCATGTTCTTCGATCGCGCGCCCGATGCGCCGCCGCTGCCGGCGCCGGATCAGGCACTGCGCAGCAAGCCGATCCGCGACATGGGCGCCGCCGAGGCGTATGCGGCCGCGCTCGATCGCGACACGCTGCAGGCCTATGAGGATTTCCTCGCGGCGTATCCGAGCGATCCGCTGGCCAAGCGGGTGAGGGCGATCGTCGCCGCACGGCGCGAGGCGATCACCTGGCGGCGGACCTACCGCGTCGATACGCCGGATGCGTACTGGTCGTATCTGCGCCGTTATCCGCGCGGTCCGCATGCGGCCGATGCGCGGCGCCGGCTGGAGATACTTGCGGCGGCGCTGGAGCCGCCGCCGAGCTTCACGGTGCTCGACTACGACGTGCCCGCGCCGCCGCCCGACGAAATCGTCTATGTCGACCGCCCGGTCCTGATGTTCAGCGATCCGGAGTTCGACTTCGCGCCGCCGCCGCCGCCGCCGGTGTTCTTCCTGCCGCCACCGCCGCCGGATTTCGTGATGCTGCCGCCACCGCCGCCGCCGATCGGCCTGTTCTATCTGCCGCGGCCGCTGTTCGTGCCGATCCCCGCCTATGTGCGACCGCCGGTGTATGTGCAGCCGCCGCCGAACAACATCATCTTCGCCAACATCCACAACACCACGGTGATCAATCAGGTGATCAATCAGCCGCCGGCGGCAGCGGCGAATCCTTCTGCGCCGCTACCGGTTGCCCAGCCGCCGGTCGCGGTGCCCGGAGCCGTCCCGGCTGTCGAGCCGAGCCGGGCCGGGGTGGCATCGGCCGCGATCGCCGGTGGCGTGATCGGCGCCGCGCTTCCGGCCGCGGTGATGCAGCGGGCCGCACTGATCCAGCAGGGCAAGGCAGCGGTGCCGCCGAGCGCGTCGATCGCGACGCCGCCGCCGGGCGGATTCGCGCCGCGCCCCGGCGTCCAGCTTCAGGGCCCGCGGGGGAGGCTGCCTGCGACAATGTCGTCACCGGTTCCGAACGGGACGGGTCCCGGGCGCGCGCCGGCGCTGCCACCGCCGAGTTCGCCGCCCGGTCAGGCTTCCGGACCCGCTGTCGCGCCGTTGCCGGGGCAGCGGCGGCCTAGCCCGGTGGTACCCGCTGCTGCGCCCGCCGTGCAGGCGCTGCCGGTGCCGGGCAGCAAACGACTGCCGCCCCCATCGATGGGCGCTGTTCGTCCCGGGGCGCCTGTGCGGGCTCAGCCGCTGCCCACGGGCGCGCGGCCCGCGGTCCAGACTGGCGCACCGCCGTCCGGCGCAGGCGCCGCAGCCGGACCTGGCCCGGCGGTCCGCAGCGAAGCCTCTCGTCAGCCGGCCCCGGCTGCCCGGTTGCGACCGGCGTCTATCCCTGCTCCCGCCAGACCGACGGGGCCGCCGACCCGTTCGCTGGGCGAACGCCACCTGCCGCCCGTGGCGCCGCGGATACAGCGGCCCCCGCCGCCGATGGTTGCACGCCCGG
>NZ_QPFS01000221.1:0-3127 GCF_010906995.1 Rhodopseudomonas sp. WA056
CGGTGCGGCGTTACCGCCTGAGCCGGAGCTGCCCCCGCAACTGTCAGCGGCGAGCCGACGTCATCAGGCCACTGGGAGCAATCCTGGGAAGGCGGACTGAGGCAATGACCCGCAAGCCAGGAGACCTGCCGCGAACAACCAAACGTCCCTGGGCGGGGTGTCCCGGTGGGTCGCTTGCTTCCGTGCGTACGGCGCTCCGTACGACTCTTGCATGCGCCTGCCTGACCCCCGGCCCGCAATTCGACCCGCGGGGTGCCGATGCCTGTTTCCGACCAGACCAACCTTCCTCGAGCGATCATCAAGCGGAGCGGCGCTGAAGCGGCGTTCGACAGTGCCAAGATCCGATCCGCGATCGCGCGTGCCGGACAGGCCACGGGGGCGTTCGGCGAACTCGAAGCGGGTCTTCTCACCAGTCAATCGGTCAAGGTCATTGCGCACCGGTTCGCCGGAGCCGTGCCGCAGATCGAGCAGGTGCAGGATATCGTCGAGCAGGTGCTGATCTCGGCGAACCATCTGACCACCGCGCGGGCCTACATCGTCTATCGCGAAAAGCGCAGTCAGGCGCGCAACGACCGCAAAGTCGCCGTCGATGCGATCGCGTCGATCAACGAATATCTCGATCGCACCGACTGGCGGGTCAACGCCAACGCCAACCAGGGCTATTCGCTCGGCGGCCTGATCCTCAATCTGTCCGGCAAGGTGGTCGCCAACTACTGGCTGTCGCACGTCTATCCGCCGGAGGTCGGCCGCGCCCATCGCGACGGCGACCTGCATATTCACGACCTCGACATGCTGTCCGGCTACTGCGCCGGCTGGTCGCTGCGCATGTTGCTCACCGAGGGCTTGAACGGCGTGCCCGGCAAGGTCGAGGCCAGCCCGCCGAAGCATCTGTCGAGCGCGATCGGACAGATCGTCAATTTTCTCGGCACGCTGCAGAACGAATGGGCCGGCGCCCAGGCGTTCAGTTCGTTCGACACCTACCTCGCGCCATTCCTGCGCAAGGACAGGCTGAGCTACGCCGACGTGCTGCAGGGCATCCAGGAACTGGTCTACAACCTCAACGTCCCGTCACGCTGGGGCACGCAGACGCCGTTCACCAACCTCACCTTCGACTGGACCTGTCCGGAGGATCTGCGCGACGAGGTGCCGGTGATCGGCGGCGAGGAGATGGACTTCACCTACGGTGAGCTTCAGCCCGAAATGGACATGATCAACCGCGCCTACATGGAGATCATGACCAAGGGCGACGCCAAAGGACGCGTCTTCACCTTCCCGATCCCGACCTACAACATCACGCCGGATTTTCCCTGGGACAGCGAGAACGCGACGCGGCTGTTCGAGATGACCGCGAAATACGGCCTGCCCTACTTCCAGAACTTCCTCAACTCCGAACTGAAGCCGCACATGATCCGCTCGATGTGTTGCCGGCTGCAGCTCGATCTCACCGAACTCCTGAAACGCGGCAACGGCCTGTTCGGAAGCGCGGAGCAGACCGGCTCGATCGGCGTGGTGACGATCAACTGCGCGCGGCTCGGTCATCTGCACCGCGGCGACGAAGCGGGGCTGCTGCGCGCGCTCGATGCCCTGCTCGACATCGCCCGCACCAGCCTCGAGATCAAACGCAAGGTGGTGCAGCGCTACATGGACGACGGGCTGTTTCCCTATTCGAAGCGCTATCTCGGCACGCTGCGCAACCATTTCTCGACCGTCGGCATCAACGGCGTCAACGAAATGATCCGCAACTTCACCGCGGACTGCGAGACCATCGCGACGCCGTGGGGGCACGGCTTCGCCGTCCGTGTCCTCGACCATGTGCGCGCCAGGATCGTCGCGTTCCAGGAGCAGACCGGCAATCTGTACAATCTCGAGGCCACGCCGGCTGAAGGCACGACCTATCGGTTCGCCAAGGAAGACCGCAAGCGCTTCCCCGGCATCCTGCAGGCCGGCACCGAGGACAATCCGTACTACACCAACTCAAGTCAGCTTCCGGTCGGCTTCACCGACGATCCGTTCGAGGCGCTGGAACGCCAGGACGATCTGCAGCGCAAATACACCGGAGGCACGGTGCTGCATCTCTACATGGGATCGAAGCTGTCGTCCGGCGAGGCTTGCAAGAAGCTGGTGCGACGCGCGCTGGAGAACTTCCGGCTGCCTTACGTCACGGTGACCCCGACCTTCTCGATCTGTCCAACCCACGGCTACATCGAAGGCGAACACGCCTTCTGCCCGAAATGCGACGCCGAACGCCTCGCGGCCAAGCGGCTCGCCGCTAATCACTGACCAGAAGGAATAGAGAGATGAACGCACACGTCACCATCCCCACCACTCCCACCGAAGCCATCGAGCTGACCGATGCCGAGCGCCAACCCTGCGAGATCTGGACCCGGGTGATGGGCTATCACCGTCCCGTCGCCTCGTTCAACCGCGGCAAGATCGGCGAATTCAATGACCGCAAGTACTTCACCGAAGCCCGCGCCAAGCTCGGCTGAGCTGCGGATCGGCGGTCTCGTCCGGCTGTCGACCTGCGACTGGCCGGGCGAGCTGGTCGCGACCGTGTTCTGCCAAGGCTGTCCCTGGCAGTGCGGCTACTGCCACAACCCGCATCTGCTGCCGGCCCGCGGGCCGGATCAACTGGCGTGGCAGGACGTGTTCGCATTCCTGGAGACAAGGCGCGGGCTGCTCGACGGAGTGGTGTTCTCCGGCGGCGAGCCGACGCTGCAGTCGGATCTTCCGCTGGCGATCGCGGCCGTGCGCTCGCTCGGCTTTCGCATCGGACTGCACACTGCGGGGCCTTATCCTGAACGCCTCGCACGCGTCCTGCCGCTGCTCGACTGGATCGGCTTCGACGTCAAAGCGCCGTTCGCCGAGTACGATCGGATCACCGGCGTCGCCGGCAGCGGCGACGGCGCGCGCGCCAGCCTTGCGCTTGTGCTCGGCAGCGGGGTGAGTTGCGACCTGCGCACGACCGTTCACCCGGATCTGCTTGAAGCGTCCGCGCTGGAACGGCTGTCTGCCGATCTCGGCTCCCTGGGCGCCGGACGCACGCGCGTACAGCCGTTCCGCTCCGTCGCCTCCTGACTCAGGCACCGTCCACAGCGAACATCCGCCCAAAGTCGACACAACGGAT
>NZ_QPFS01000222.1:0-2999 GCF_010906995.1 Rhodopseudomonas sp. WA056
CTCTCCCGATGCACGGCGAGCTCCCTCTCCCGCTTGCGGGAGAGGGTTGGGGTGAGGGCGCCCCGAGGATGGCGTCCCGGTGTGGACCCCCACCCCCGACCCCTCCCCGCAAGGGGGAGGGGAGTTGCGCTGCGCATGGGGCGAGGGCCACATCAGCGCCACCGTTTCGGACAAATCGCCGACGTAGTCGTAGGACAGGCCGAACAGCACTGGATCGGTGCGTTCGGCGATCAGGGCACGGATCAGGCCGGGCTTGGCGTGGCGGAACGACAATGCGCCGGTCAGCGCCGCCAGCGCCCAGCCGCGGTCGGGGTCTTCGACCGCGCGGAAGTAATTGGTGATCAGCCGCAGCTTGTTGTTGCGGCCTGGCTCGTAGCCGAGGCGGTCGAGCAGTTCGGCGAAGCGGTTCATGCGTCGTTCGCCTCATCGCCGGCCGGCATGCCGACGTCTTCGTCCTCGTCGCCATAGCCGACCAGATCAAGCGGCCGGGCAGCGAGGCCCTGCGACTTGCACCAATGCACCAGCGCGTCTTCCTGACCGTGGGTGACCCAGATTTCGCCGGCGCCGGTGGCTTTGATGGTGGCGGTCAGTCCGTCCCAATCGGCGTGGTCGGAGATCACCAGCGGCAGTTCGACGCCGCGCTGCCGGGCGCGGGCGCGCACCCGCATCCATCCCGAGGCGAACGCGGTGAGCGGATCGGGGAAACGCCGCGTCCACAGATCGGAGGTCGCCGACGGCGGTGCCAGCGTGATGGTGCCGGCCAGCTCCGCCTTCTTGACGCCCTTCACCGGGCGCAGCTCGCCGAGCGGCACCCCCTGCTCCGCATAGTAATGCGTGATCTTCTCCATCGCGCCGTGCAGGTAGATCGGCGCGTCGTAGCCGGCCTGCCGGATCAGCGCGATCACCCTCTGCGCTTTGCCGAGCGAATAGGCGCCGACCAGATGCGCCCGCTCCGGAAACAGCGCGACGGAGTCGAGCAGCTTTCTGACTTCGCCAGCCGCGTCGGGATGCCGGAACACCGGCAGACCGAATGTCGCCTCGGTGATGAACACGTCGCAGGGTACGATCTCGAACGGCGTGCAGGTCGGGTCGGGCGCATCCTTGTAGTCACCGGAGGCGACGATGCGGAGGCCGCCGGCCTCGACCGCGATCTGCGCCGAGCCGAGTACATGGCCGGCGGGATGAAACGTGACCGTGGTGTCGCCGAGCCGGATGACCTCGCCATACGCAACCTCCCGGGTCGCACCGGCAAAATTGTCGCCATAGCGCAGCCGCATCATGTCGAGCGTGGGCCGGGTCGCCAGCACGGCGCCGTGCCCGGCGCGGGCGTGATCTGAATGGCCATGGGTAATCAGCGCGCGCTCGACCGGCCGCACCGGATCAATGTGGAAACCGCCCGGCTTGCAGCACAGGCCGGCGGCGGTCGGCAGCAGGATGTCGTGCGGACGCATGCAGGCAATATAGGAAAGGCCGAACCGCAAACGACCCCGGCCGTGCTTGTTCCCGGCAAACAAAAACCCCGGCCGCGAGGCCGGGGTTCGGTGTCGGTCGCTGCGGCGCGAAGATCAGTACTTCGCGACGACCGGCTGATTGAAGTGATAGTTGATGCCGGTGCGCAGCGTATGCTGGGTGACCTTGGTGGTGTTGATGCCGGTGGCACCGAACGCGTCGGTGGTCGAGCCGAGATCGACGTAGAGATATTCGGTCTTCGAGGTCCAGTTCGGGCCGAGCAGGCCGAACAGCTGGAACGGAGTCTCGATGCCGGCGCCGGCTGCCCAGCCACCCTTGGTGGTCTTGAAGCTGTAGTTGCCGATGGCGCTGACGATGTCGGTCTTGATGTTGCCATAGGCATAGCCGGCGGTGCCGTAGAACAGCGTCGAGCCGAGCGAGTAGCCGATACGGCCGCGCGCGGTTCCGAACCACGGCAGCTTGGCGTCGTAGAACACCGCCGGGCCGAGCACCGCGGCGCGCTGATCCTTCAGGGTCGAGCCCTGGAAGTCGGCTTCGACGCCGAACACCCAGTTCGCCGCCTGCCAGTTGTAGCCGATCTGACCGCCGCCGAAGAAGCCGTCCGGCGCCAGGTTGAAGGCGTCGGTCACGCCCGCGATCGTCACGCTGGAGCGGTCACGCGCGGTGGCGCCGCCGAAATTGCCGCCGATGTAAAGACCGGCCCAGTTCGCGGGCGGCGGGGCGACGTACATGCCGTTGCCGCCGATCCGGTAGTTCAGGCCGACGCGGAAGATGCTCTCGCGCGCTTCGGTGCGCAGGCTCTGGTTGCCGAAGAAATCGGTCTGGTTCCCGAGATCGAGGTACAGATACTCGATCTTGCCGCTCCAGTTACCGCCGAGCGCGGCTTCCACACCCGAACCGATCACCCAGCCGGAGCGGGTCTTGCTGTTTTCGAACGCCACAAGGCCGCCTTCGGTGACGGTCGTCTTAACGTTGCCAACCGCGTAACCGCCGGTGAAGTAGCCGAATGCCGGACCGCGCACGAGGCCGACGCGACCGCGGACAGTGCCGAACCAATCGAGCTTCTGATTGTAGTTGGTGGCGAGGCCGTTGAGCGAGGTGTAGCCATCGCTCATGCCGCTGCCCTGGATGTCGGCCTCGACGCCGATCAGCATCGGGCCAAACATCGAGCCGAACTGCCAGTTGTAGCCGATCTGGCCACCGCCGATAGCGCCCTGCGGCTGCAGATAGGTGGAGTTCAACGTGCCGGCGCCCGGATAGGAGTGGGTCTGCAGGTCGCGGCCCAGGCCGACGCCGACGTTGGCGCCGATGTAGAAGCCGGTCCAGTCGTAGACCGCGGCCACCGGGGCCTTCATGTAGGGAGCCTTGACGGCGAGGTCGGCCGCTTGGGCGCTGACGGCGGCGGTGCCAGCCAGGACGACGCCGGCGAGAATTCGTTTCATGGAAGGATCCCCTCTTCGATCTGGCGCGAAGATTATGGGCCGGCCGACGAGTCGTCGGTACCCGCGCGGCCACACCCGCTGAAATTC
>NZ_QPFS01000223.1:0-2821 GCF_010906995.1 Rhodopseudomonas sp. WA056
GGCGGCGTCAGGTGTGTATAGGGGACAGCTTCCGGCGCGCGGCCGACGATGATGCCCTCGTGGCCGCGCAAATCGGGCGTAGCGCCGATGCGTTCGCCGGCGCGATCCAGCATCGTCGACAGCAGCACCTCGCCGTCGAGTCCGATCGCGTCGGACGCCGCCGAGATCGGATCGGACCCGAGATTGAGCGCGATCAGCACCGATTGCCCCCGATGGTGCCGGCGATACAGCAGCAGATCGCCGTCCGCGGCGAGCGGCTGATAGTCGCCGACCGAGAGCTGCGGCAACTGCCGCCGCAGCCGCAGCAGCGCGCGATACAGGTTCAGGATCGACTGCGCATCGGCCCGCAGATTGGCGGCGTTGTCCTGGATCGCGTCGGGCGCCAGCGGCAGCCACGGCCGGACGTCGGAGAAGCCGGCATGGGCGGAGGCGTCCCATTGCATCGGGGTGCGGCAGCCGTCGCGGCCGACGCCGATGCCCGGCACGTTCTTCTCGAACGGATCCTGCACGTCCTCCGGCGCGATTTCGACCTGCTCCATGCCGAGTTCGTCGCCGTAATACATGGTCGGTGTGCCGCGCAGCGTCAGCAGCAGCATTGCGGCGACGCGTGCCTGCGCCGGTCCGACCCGGCTCGCCACCCGCGGGCGATCGTGGTTGCCGAGCACCCAGTTCGGCCACGCACCGGCGGGTAACGCCTGCTCGTAGCGATCGATCAGGGCGGCAATGTCGCGGGCGTGCCAGGGCGTCGACAACAGCGCAAAATTGAACGGCAATTGTGCGCCGTTCAGGTCGGCCCCATAATAAGCCACCAGCCGCTCGATCGGCAGATAGATCTCACCGATCAGGAGACGGTGATCGAATTCGTCGATCACGCTGCGCAGTTCGGCGACGACCTGCTGCGTCTCCGGCCGGTCAGCGGAATACTGCGGGATCAGCGCCGCGTGCGGCGGCATGCCGGGGCGGAAGTCCGGATTGGGCGGGTTGTCGCGGAACTGGTCGTCCTTGATCAGGTGCCAGATCACGTCCACGCGAAAGCCGTCGACGCCTTTGCGCAACCAGAACCGCATCGCCTCGCAGATCGCGGCTCGCACCTCCGGATTGCGCCAGTTGAGGTCGGGCTGCTGCTTCAGGAAGGCGTGATAGTAATATTGGCCGGTGGCTTCGTCGTACTCCCAGCCACTGCCGCCGAATTCGGACAGCCAGTTGGTCGGCGGCCCGCCGTCCGGTGCAGGATCGCGCCAGATGTACCAGTCGCGCTTCCGATTGTCGCGCGACGACCGGCTCTCGATGAACCAGGGATGCTGGTCGGACGAATGGTTCGGCACCAGGTCGAGAATGACCTTGAGACCGCGGGCATGCGCGGTGAGCACCAGCGCGTCGAAATCGTCCATGGTGCCGAAGATCGGGTCGATGCCGACATAGTCGGCAACGTCGTAGCCGAAATCCGCCATGGGGGACGGAAAGATCGGCGACAGCCAGATCGCATCGACCCCGAGATCCGACAGATAGCCCAGCCGGTCGATGATGCCGCGCAGATCGCCGATGCCGTCGCCATTGCTGTCCTGAAACGAGCGCGGATAGATCTGGTACAGCACACCCGCCGCCCACCACGACACGCTCGCAACGGTTTGCATCAGTTCTCGCCTTTCCCATGTCGGTCTCAGACGCGACAGTGCGCGGCTTTGTTCCGGGCGCAGCCGAATAGACCACGCTGTCGCACAAGGATGCGTCAGCGCCGTGAAGCACCGCGCGGGACTCGTGCCCGCTTGACCGAAGCGGAAATCGGCGCCTGGCGTCGGGCAGCGGCGATGGCCGGGCGCGCGCCCGAGGGTCGCGCAGGCGCAGCGATCTCGACCGACAGACCACACCAAGCTACCATCCACGCATTCGTGAATGACCAAGCCGGCCGAAGCCCCTCGAACTGTCTTGATCGCAAGTGATTATTTACTGCAGGAACGCAGGTTCTGCTGCGGCGCGATGCCGCCGGTAGCCAGGTGGTTCAAAGACTTGTCGCGCTGCAAAACTATGCCAAGCTGGGAACCGGGTGGGTTGCCAAGAATTGTCGGTCAAAGACTGAAATTCAAACTAACACATCGCTATAGAGGAAGGTAAGAATGACGCAGATCACCAAGGTTTATCAGGACGCCGGCAAGGCTCAGGCGGCCGTCGCGGAGCTGAAAGCCGCCTCGTTCAGCAACGCCGCGATCGCCTCCACCAGCAAGGACGGGACCGTGGTCACGGTCGACCCGCCGTTCGGCAAGGGCGGCCAGGCCGACGCCATTCTCAACCGCCACGGTCCGAGCCGTGACACCAGCGGCTATGGCAGCGCCTCGCTGACGGACTCGTCCGCCCGGCTGACCGGCGCGCCGCGTCTGACCGACTCCCGCACCACGCTCGGCGGCATCTTCCCGGAGCTGACCAGCCCGAACTTTTTC
This sequence comes from Rhodopseudomonas sp. WA056, assembly GCF_010906995.1. Lineage (NCBI taxonomy): Bacteria > Pseudomonadati > Pseudomonadota > Alphaproteobacteria > Hyphomicrobiales > Nitrobacteraceae > Rhodopseudomonas > Rhodopseudomonas sp. WA056. The sequence goes on from NZ_QPFS01000223.1 coordinate 2,436, forward strand.
CTGTCGTCGATGTTCGGCCCGCTGCTGGCGGCGTCGCAGAAGCCCTGGTCATCGCTTGCGTCGAGCCAGAAGCCGTGGTCGAGCCTGGCCAAGAGCCAGGACGCTTGGTCGTCGCTGGCCAGCAATCAGAAGGCGTCGGCGCAACTGATCAACAATCCGGCGCCGTTCTCGTCGATGCTGGGGCTGCCGGTGCTCGCCGGCCGCTGAGCATTTCTCTTCACTGATCGTTCGCGTCGAGGGCGCCGGCTTTGCCGGCGCCCTCAGACTGCTGACAAAGTCCTCGCCATTGGCGGGGACTTTTGATTCCATGGGGGATGCTTCGCAAACCCTCACCGCAACAGACTTCGATCGAGATGGTCAGTCTCGACGGTCTGGTTCCGAAGGAT
>NZ_QPFS01000224.1:0-2746 GCF_010906995.1 Rhodopseudomonas sp. WA056
GGAAGAAGTTCTGGCGATCGTCGGCACCGTCGGCACCCCGACCAATTCCGCTACTCAGAAATATCTCAACACCAAGAAGGTGCCGCAGGTCTTCATCTCGACCGGCGCGGCGAAGTGGGACGATCCGAAGAACTTCCCGTGGACCACGCAGCTCTATCCGCCCTACCAGATGGAGGGCATGATCTTCGCGAAGTATCTGCTGAAGCACAAGCCGGACGCCAAGCTCGGGGTGTTCTCGCAGAACGACGATTCCGGCAAGGACTACGTCAAGGGCCTGAAGGACGGGCTCGGCGACAAGGCCAAGACGATGATCGTCAAGGAAGTGACCTACGAGGTCACCGACCCGACGGTCGACTCCCAGATCGTGGCGCTGAAGGCCTCGGGCGCCGACACGCTGTTCACGATGGCGACGCCGAAATTCGGCGCGCAGGCGATCCGCAAGGTGCACGAACTGAACTGGAAGCCGCTGAACTTCGTCGTCAGCGTCGCCAGTTCGATCAAGGGCGTGCTCGAACCCGCCGGGAGCGAGGCGTCCACCGGACTGCTCACCGCGCTCGCGATGAAGACCCCGACCGATCCGCGGTTCGAGAACGACGCCGACGTCAAGGAGTTCAGGGAATTCCTCGCCAAGTGGTTTCCGAAGGGCGACATCGCCGACGGCAGCGTCGTGATCGGCTACATCTCCGCCTACATGACGGTGAAGACGCTGGAGGCCTGCGGTGACAATCTCACCCGCGACAACCTGCTGAAGCAGGCCACCAACATCAAGCCGACCACGGCGCCGCTGCTGCTGCCGGGCATCAAGATCTCGACCCGCCCGGACCGCTACGCGCCGTACACGCAGATGCAGATCGCGCGGTTCGACGGCAAGAGCTGGGTGCCGGAAGGCGAGATCTTCAACACCGACGCGGCGAGCCAGTAAGGTCCGCCTGCGGACCGATCGTTGCGCCGAGGTCGCGACATCGCGATGGCCGGGCTCGTCCCGGCCATCTTCGTCCATGCCGCCAGTCAGGCCCCGCGTCGCACCCCGGTCGGCGCCGCAGCCGCCTCGTCTTGAGTGGCCGGCGCCGGGCCCCATATCAAGCGGCGAATGGGCCCCGACTGGAAGGCAATGATGACCGGAACGCTCCGGCGCGGACCGCGCGCTGAGGTCGCCAATCTGCGCGGATCGCGCCGATGCTGATCGTCTCCGGGCTGACCAAATCCTATGCGTCCGGCCAGGACCGTGTCGCGGTACTGCGCGGCGTCGATCTGGCGGTGCCGCCCGGCGAGAGCGTGGCGTTGACCGGCGAATCCGGCAGCGGCAAATCGACCTTGCTGCATCTGATCGCCGGCCTCGATCAGCCCGATGGCGGCGCCATCACGTTCGGCGAGGCGACGATCTCGACCATGCCGGACGCCGAGCGCGCCGCGTTCCGCCGCGAGCGGCTGGGCCTGGTGTTTCAGCAATTCAACCTGATCCCGAGCCTGACGGTAGCCGACAACCTGTCGTTCCAGTCGCGGCTCGCCGGCCGCCACGACAAGACCTGGCACGCCGAGCTGATCGAGCGGCTCGGGCTCGGTGCCCTGCTGAAACGCTATCCGGAGCAATTGTCCGGCGGCCAGCAGCAACGCGTCGCGATCGGCCGGGCGCTGGCGATCAAGCCGCTGCTGCTGCTCGCCGACGAGCCGACCGGCAATCTCGACGAGGCCACCGCCGACGACGTGCTGGCGCTCGCCACCGATCTGGTCCGCCGCACCGGCTGCGGCTTCCTGATGGTGACGCACAGCGAGCGGCTCGCCGGCATGCTGGACCGGCGGGTGCATCTGCACGCAGGGCTGATCCATTGAGGCGGGCGCTGTGGATCCTCGCCGTGCTGCTGAGCCACTGGCGACGGCATCCGATGCAGCTTGCGACGCTGGCGATCGGCCTGATCTCCGCCACCGCGCTGTGGAGCGGGGTGCAGGCGCTGAATGCCCAGGCGCGCACCAGCTACGACCGCGCCGCCGCCGCGCTCGGCGGCAATCGTACCGCGCCACTGGTGGCGCGCGACGGCGGCAGCTTCTCCCAGCAGCTTTATGTCGACCTGCGCCGTGCCGGCTGGCAGGTGTCGCCGACGGTCGAGGGGACGGTCCGGATCAGCGGCCGCTCGCTGCGTCTGCTCGGCGTGGAGCCGCTGTCGCTGCCGACCGAGGCCAACGCCGCCCCTGCGCTCGGCACCGCAGATCTGCGGGGTTTCATCCTGCCGCCGGGCCAAACCCTGGTGGCGCCGGAAACGCTGCGCGAAATCGGCCTGACCGATGGCGAGACGCCGGAACTGCAGAACGGCCAGCGCCTGCCGCCGCTGAGACCGCAGGCCGAGATCGCGCCCGGGGTGCTGGTGGTCGATATTGGCATCGCGCAAAAGCTGCTCGACATGCCGGAGCGGTTGTCGCGGCTGCTGGTCGGCAGCAGGACCGCCGCTCCGCGGCCGCCGCTGCAACAGGTCGTCGGCGACGCGCTGCAGCTCGATCAGCCCGACGCCACCACCGAGCTGGAGCAGCTCACCGACAGCTTCCATCTCAACCTCACCGCGTTCGGGCTGCTGTCGTTCCTGGTCGGACTGTTCATTGTCAATTCGGCGATCGGGCTCGCCTTCGAGCAGCGCCGGCCGATGCTGCGCACCTTGCGGGCCTGCGGCGCCTCGGCGCGGCAGCTCAACGCCGTGATGGTGATCGAACTGTGCCTGATCGCCCTGCTCGCCGGCCTGATCGGTCTGGTCTGCGG
>NZ_QPFS01000225.1:0-2717 GCF_010906995.1 Rhodopseudomonas sp. WA056
GGGCGTGCGCCGAGCCAGATCAGGTTGGGTGAGTGAAAGTCGCGCAGCACCCAGGTCCGTGCTTCGCGGGCAATGTCGGCCAGCAGCTTGCGCCACAACGCGACGAATTCGGCGCGCAGCGCCTCGGTCGGGATCACGCCGCGATCCGGCAGATACCACTCCGGCATCAGCCCGACTTCGATCATCATGGCGTTTTCGTCGAAGGTCGGCACCGCGTAGCTTTCGCGCGGCGACAGCGGAAGATGATCAGGGAGCGGCTTGGCATGCAGCGCCGCCAGCATGTCGGTGGCGGCCTGATAGCGAGCCACCACCGGCGCAGGCGGATCACCCTCGACCACACCGACGCTGCCGAGATCCTCGGTGATCAGGAAGCCGGCATCGAGATCGGCATGATGAATGGCGGGTGCGGAAAAGCCTCGCTCGCGCAGGCCCTGACCGATCGCGACGAACGGCCGGACGTCCTCGGCCAGATGCACCGCAGCGCTGTAGCTCTTGCCGGCATACAGCGCCGGCCCATCGGGACGGCGCGGCGCGTTCATCAAGATCACGCTTTCGGTGCCGCGCTGCAGCCGGGCGTAGGAGCGCGTCGAGGCATCGCCCGGCATGTGCAGACGCTCGGCCTCGGCATAGCCGGCGGTCTCGATGAAGCTGCGCAGCGCGGCGAGCCGTTCGACCTGCTTCACGGCCTTGCCGTGGCCGGTGATTTCCGCCGCGCGCGCCGATGGGCCGAGCGCCGGACGATGACTGAGCGCGATGTCGATGCGGTCTTCCGGCAGCGCCGCGCCAGCGCGCTCGGGCCATTCGATCAGCGCCACGGTGCCGTCCGGCAGCGGCGACAGGCCGATCTCTTCCAGTTCCGACGGATCCTCGACCCGATACAGATCCGCATGCAGGAGCGGATAAGGCGGCAGATCGTAGGTCTGAACCAGCGTGAAGGTCGGGCTCGGCACTTCGAGCGTGTCGTCGGCCGCGAGATAACGGATCATCGCCCGCGCCGCAGCGGTTTTGCCGGCGCCGAGATCGCCCGACAGGGTGACGACGTCGCCGGGACCGATCAGCAGCGCGACCTCGGCCATCAGCCGCGTGGTCGCCGCCTCGTTGGCCAGCGCGACCGAGAATGTCGCCGCCGCGCTCATTCGGCCGCGTGGCGTTGGGCGGACTGCTCGAGCGGAAACTCGCAGGTCACCGAGGTTCCGCGGCCGACCGTCGACTCGACTTCGACCTTGCCGCCGTGCAGTTCGACGAACGAGCGCACCAGCGACAATCCGAGGCCTGCGCCGCGATGCCGCGAGCCCTGCGGGTCGCTTTCGAACAGATCGAACATCCTGTCCTTGAACGCCGGCGCAATCCCCGGACCGGCATCTGCGACGGTGAACGCCACCCGGGTTTCGCCCCTGCGAACCGTCAACCGGACCGTCCCCTGCGGCGGCGAGAAGTCCACCGCATTGGCCAGCAGATTGTACAGAACCTGCACGACGCGCCGCTCGTCGCCGACGAAACGATCGATCTCCGGATCGACGTCGATCTGCAGCGCGATCTGGTCGCGGGCCAGCCGATCCTGAATCCCTTCCGCCGCGGCGTCGATCGCCTTGCGGATGTCGATCGGCCCGAGATTGAGCGTCATCGCCCCGGCATCGATGCTGGCGAGATCGAGGATGTTGTTGATGATCGCCATCAGCGCGTTGGTCGAGGTCGTGATGTAGTTCACGTACTCGGCCTGCTTGTCGGTGAGCGGCCCGGTCGAGGAATCGCTGAGGAAATGCGCGAAGCCGATGATCGTGGTCAGCGGCGAACGCAGCTCGTACGAGACGTGGTGGACGAAATCGATCTTGATCCGATCGGCGGTCTCCAGCGCTTCGTTGCGCTCGCGCAGCGCCCGCTCGACGTTCTCGGTGTCGGTGAGGTCCTGGAACGTCAGCATCGTGGCGCCGTCGGGCAGCGGCATCGTCTTGCAGGCCAGCACGCTGCCGTCCTTGCGCTCGAGCTTGAGCAGCACGTGGCGGCGATCGTCGATGCCGGTGATGGCGCCGCGCAGCGCCTGCCAGAACACGTCGTCGTCGAACAGCGGCCGGCACCACGTCTCGATCGCCTCGATGTGCGGCTGGCTCTGCATCGCCTCGGCGGACAGGTTCCACATCCGCGCGAACGGCGGATTGAACAACTGCGCGCAGCCGTTGGAGCCGAACACCGCGACCGCCTCGGACAGGTTGTCCAGCGTCTCGCGTTGGACGTCGATCAGACCGCCGTAGCGGCGCTTGAGGTCGAGGCTCTCGGTGACGTCGTCGAACAGGTAGGTGACGCCGCCTTCCGGATTGGGCGTGGTGACGATGCTGACGGCGCGGCCGTCCGGCAGATACCAGACGTCCTTGTCGGCCTCGACCGCCCGATAGGCTTCGTGCAGCTTGTTCTTCCACGCCTTGAAGTCGCGCTCCTCCGGCAGCTTGCGCTCGGCGCGCAGCCGGTCGAGCACGGTGGAGTCGTCGGGATGGCTATCGAGGAAGATGCGGTCGAGGTCCCAGAGTTTGCGATAGGAGTCGTTGTAGAATTTCAGCCGCCGCTGCGCATCGAACACTGCGACACCGGACGAAAGCTGATCGAGCGTCCGGCGATGTGCATCCGCCATTCGCTCCAGCGCGACACCGAGCGCGGCGGTTTCAGTGGCATCGACCGCAATGCCGGCGCTGCCGCCGGGCCCCTTGAGCGCCCGCACGTCGACA
>NZ_QPFS01000226.1:0-2663 GCF_010906995.1 Rhodopseudomonas sp. WA056
CATTCCGGGTTCGCGCTGCGCGCGCCCCGGAATGACGGCGCGAGTGGAAAGTGACGGCGCGGCGCGCGATTACTTGTAAATGTCCTTGTAGGTCTCGCGCAGGATGTTCTTCTGGACCTTGCCCATGGTGTTGCGCGGCAAGTCGTCGACGAAGATCACCTTCTTCGGCATCTTGAACTTGGCGAGCTGGCCGTCGAGACCCTTGATCACCTGCGCTTCGTCGATGCTGGCGCCCTTGTCGCGCACCACGACGGCGGTGACGCCTTCGCCGAAATCGGCGTGCGGCACGCCGATCACCGCGGATTCGACCACGCCCGGCATGGCGTCGATCTCGCTCTCGATTTCCTTCGGATAGACGTTGAAGCCGCCGGTGATCACCAGATCCTTGCCGGGGCCGAGGATGTGGACGTAACCGCGATCGTCGATCTTGCCGAGGTCGCCGGTGATGAAGAAGCCGTCGTCGCGGAACTCCGACTTGGTCTTCTCCGGCATCCGCCAGTAGCCCTTGAACACGTTCGGGCCCTTCACCTCGATCATGCCGATCTCGCCACGCGGCAATTCGCGGCCGGTTTCCGGATCGGTCACCCGCGCCGACACGCCCGGCAGCGCCGGGCCGACCGCGCCGGGGACGCGATCACCGTCATACGGGTTCGAGGTATTCATGTTGGTTTCGGTCATGCCGTAGCGTTCGAGCACGGCGTGACCGGTCTTCGCCGCCCATTCGCGGTGGGTGTCGGCGAGCAGCGGCGCCGAGCCGGAGATGAACAGCCGCATATGGCTGGTGGTCTCCTTGGTGAGCCGCGGGCTTTGCAGCAGACGGGTGTAGAACGTCGGCACGCCCATCAGCACGGTAGCGCGCGCCATCAGGTCGAGGATCCTGTCGGGATCGAACTTCGGCAGGAAGATCATCGATCCGCGCGCGAACAGCGTGACGTTGCTGGCCACGAACAGCCCGTGGGTGTGATAGATCGGCAGCGCGTGGATCAGCACGTCGTCCGGCGTGAAGCGCCAGAATTCCACCAGTGTCAGCGAGTTCGACGCCAAATTGTCGTGGCTGAGCATCGCGCCCTTGGAGCGGCCGGTGGTGCCCGAGGTGTACAGAATCGCCGCGAGATCGTCGTCGCCGCGTTCGACCGTGGCGAACGCCTCGCTGGCCTGGGCGGCCGCGTCGGTGAGCGAGCCCTGCCCGTCCGGCCCGAGCGTCTCCACCGTGGCGCCGACCTTGGCGGCGATCGCCGCGACGCCGTCCCGCCTGGACGGATCGCACACCACGATCTTCGGCTCGGCGTCGGTGATGAAGTAATCGAGCTCGTGCAGCGTGTAGGCGGTGTTGAGCGGCAGATACACGCCGCCTGCCCGCACCGTGGCGAGATACAGCACCAGCGCCTCGACCGACTTTTCGGTTTGCGCCGCAACACGGTCGCCGACCTTCAGGCCACGCGCCACCAGCACGTTGGCGACGCGCCCTGCCCGCGCCACCAGATCGGCGTAGCTGATCTTGTCGCCGGCCGCGGTTTCGATCGCGAGCTTGTGCGGGTCGTCGAGCTTGTCGAACAGGCGGGCGAACAGATTGGCGTTCATGTCGGTGTTCCGGGCGCATCAGGTTGTCGGGAAAGCGCCGTTGATTAGCAAGAACGCTCAGGCCAGCGCAACGCCAGAACCGGACCGCGGCGCGCCTGAACGAACAGAACCGGTTTCGGTTTCACCCTGCGACAAAAAAGAATTTCTGAAACGGCGCCGAAAAACTCCCGTAGCTCGCCGCGACGAGGCGCCGAGCCCTCGAAGGTGCACGCCAGCGTCACTCAACCTCGCCCGCGGCGATCGCGGGCAGCCATCACTCTCGGGAGACCAACCATGACGAAGCGAATTGCTCTGCTGACCGCCGCCGCCTTCAGCGCTCTGGCGCTCGCCGGCACCGTGACGGCCCCCGCCTCCGCCGAATCCGGCAAGATGACGAAGAGTTCCGGCGACACCGTGATGGTCGGCGGCGCGCCGATGTATCCGTCGAAAAACATCGTCGAGAATGCCGCCAAGTCCAAGGATCACACCACGCTGGTGGCCGCCGTGAAGGCCGCCGGCCTGGTCAAGACGCTGGAGGGCAAGGGCCCGTTCACCGTGTTCGCGCCGACCAACATGGCGTTCGACAAGCTGCCGGCCGGCACCGTCGACACGCTGGTGAAGCCGGAGAACAAGAAGCAGCTCACCAAGATCCTCACCTACCACGTGGTGCCCGGCAAGCTCGAGGCCGCCGATCTCACCGATGGCAAGAAGCTCAAGACCGTCGAAGGCGAGACCCTGACGGTGAAGCGGATGGGCGACCAGGTGATGCTGATCGACACCAAGGGCGGCAGCTCGACCGTGACGATTCCGAACGTCAACCAGTCCAACGGCGTGATCCACGTGATCGATACCGTGCTGATGCCGTCGTAACGGCGACTCGCCTCCGCGGCGCTTGATGTCCCCCAGGCGCGGCGAAGGCTGCGGCAAGCTGCCGCGAACGAAGGCGCGGGCCGGGGACCGGCTCGCGCTTTCGTGATCCCGCTCTCGCGCGCAGTTGCGCGTCGGTCGACAGACGATCGATAATCGGCAGTAACGAAATCGGCGCATTGCCCGTAATGTCCGGTGCAACCGCTGTCTTTCAGGCAGAGGGCCGATGGCGACCC
>NZ_QPFS01000227.1:0-2497 GCF_010906995.1 Rhodopseudomonas sp. WA056
AGATGTGCATAAGGGACAGCCATCCAGGCCCCGCGCAGCAGGCCGCGGCGATCGAGCGTCGTCGCCATCTTGCCCGGAGCTTGCAGCGGCGGCGTCTCATCAGCGGCCTGTTCGGGCTCGAGCACCGCGGCGAGCGCGGCGGCGGCAGCCGCTTCCGCCGCCGCCTGATCGGCGAAGCCGAACATCGGCGAGAACAGCGAGCAGCTTTCGATTCCGCCGAAGCCGTCGAGGCGTCCGATGGTGAACTCCAGCGCGCCGACCGGCAGCACGTGCGTCACCGCCTCGCCCTGGCCTTGTTTGGCAGCGGCCCCGGGATCGAGCGGAATCCGCACCAGATTCATGAACCAGGGCGTGACGATCACGCCGAACGCGACGTCTTGGCGGGCGCGAAAACCGATCGCGGCGACGTCGAGCGCGGGATTGAACACCGGCAGATCGCGCATCGCCGGCACCGCCGCGCGGTAGATCGCCGCCACCGCCTCGCTGGCGGCGCGGGCTTCGGCATCGCGCGGCTCGGTCGGCTCAGTGGTCATCGTCCAGCCTCAGGAATTTGGCCGGGGGCGCATCGCAGGTCGGGCAGCACCAGTCGTCCGGCAGCGCCGCGAACGGCGTGCCCGGCGCGGCGCGGCCGAGCGGATCGCCTTCGGCCGGGTCGTACACGGTCCAGCACACGCCGCATTCCATCCGGGTGCGCGGGTCTGTTTCGCTGTCGTGCGACGTGGCGAACTCGGTCATCGGAAATACGCCTCGATGATCTCGCCGAGGCGTTCGGCGGAGTCGTGGAAGTCTTCGTCGGCGGCCCGCACCGCGGCCGGCACGTCGCCGATCTCGATGGTGTCGAGGATCGGCGTGTCCATCGCGTTGAGGAATTGCACCGACCAGACATGGCGCGCGCCGGTCGCCAGCACCCGGCAGCTACCATAGCCGCGCGACCACAACTGGATCGCACCGTTGCCGAGCGTCGCGGCGAGGTGATCCATGTCGGCGGCGTTCATCGGCAGCAGCGTGAAGTTGATGACGTGCGACGGCCGGCCGATCCGGTGCGCCGCCATCCGGTCGCGGATTTCCGCCAGCACCGGCTGCACGTTCATCGCCCCGGCCGGCGGCGCGGTGATGTCGATGTCCGGCGCCGGGAAATCCTGCGCGGCACGGCTGACGATCGCCGGGATCGAGCCGATCTCCAGATAATCGCGCGCCGGCCCGTCGGCGTCGCCTTCGATCCGCACTCGCCACAGCCCGGCGAGCACCGATTCCTGAATCTGCGCGACCCGGCGATCGGGCAGCGCGACGATGCCGGAGACCTCGCCCTCGCCGAGGATGTCGTCGAGCAGGCTGCGCTCGGCCTCCGACAGATGATCGATCGATAGCAGCGTGGTCGGCGCTTCGACGCGCTGCGCGGCGAGCGCCTCGGCGAGCTGCGTCAGCGTGCCGGCGAGCAGTGGGCATTGCCGCATCAATTCCTCGCCGCCGCGGGTCGCCAATGCGGCGATCGCGCCGGCGCCGGTGACGCCGAACCGCCCGGCGTCGCCCGCGCCGATCGGCAGCAGCGTCATTTCGATGTCGTCGCTGTCCGGCTTGGTCCAGTAGCCCACTCTCATGATCGGAGCTCCGCTTCGCCGCGCCGATCGACCTCGGCCAGCATCGCGCCGATCTGCGCCAGATAGCTGGACCAATCCTGGATCTTGGCGATCACCCCGAGGGTGCGCCCCGGCTGCACCACCGCCAGGCTCGGGCACACCGCGACGCCGAACCGCGCCATCAGGCCGCGTTCGGCCTCGGCGGCGACCTCGGCCGCGACCAGCCGGCCCGGAAACGCATTGATCAGTTCCGGCAGCACCACGGCGAGATCCGCGGCCTCCGGAAAGCGCGCGGCATCGCCGCGGAAGAACAGCACGACGATCCTGCCGGAGCGGGCGATGAAGTCGTCGACGCCGGCTTCGTCCACCAATGCCGATGGATTTGGCCGCGCAGCCGCGTGCGCGAGCGAGCCGCTCATGTTTCCTCCACTCCCGTTCCGGCGCTTGTTGTTATCGTCGCCGCTAATTCAGCAAGCGACGTGCCAGCCGGAGATTGCCTCGAATTGGCAGCAAACTAACCATTTTGCGATCGGTTCTGACCAATCGCCCGCTGCCGAGGTGGGCCTATGGAAACATAGTAACCGGCAGGCGGGAAGTAGACTTGCAGATGATGCGCGCTGGCGCGCGAACGGATCGCAACTACTGCGGGTCGCGGCGCAGATGTGCGGGGAGTTCAGGCTCGCGATCGATCAGGTCGGCGAACAGATGCTCGAACGGTCTGCCCTCCAGCGCGGCGGCGACGCCGTCCAGCGCGTCGTCGATCAGCCGCGCCTCTTCGGCATCGAGCCGGCGGATCGCGCTGTCGATGAACACCAGAAGCTGATCACCCGGCGCGACCTCGCCGATCAGCATGGTCGAGACGCTGCGATGCTCGCCGCGGCGCACGCACAGCGCGCTGCCCTCCTCGGTCGAAATCACCG
>NZ_QPFS01000228.1:0-2412 GCF_010906995.1 Rhodopseudomonas sp. WA056
AGAGGTGTATAAGAGACGGCCGCTGTTCGTCGGCCGCGAGAAGTCGATCCGCGCCCTCGAGGAGGTGATGAAGAACGACGCGCTGATCATGCTGGCGACGCAGAAGAACGCGTCCGACGACGATCCGGCACCCGACTCCATCTACGAAATCGGCACCCTGGCCAGCGTGCTGCAATTGCTCAAGCTGCCCGACGGCACCGTCAAGGTGCTGGTCGAGGGCCTCGCGCGCGCCAAGGTCGACAAGTACACCGATCGGGCGGACTACTACGAAGCGGGCGCCGTCGCGCTCGAAGACAGCGATGCCGACTCGGTCGAGGCCGAGGCGCTGTCGCGCTCGGTGGTGTCCGACTTCGAAAGCTACGTGAAGCTCAACAAGAAGATCTCGGCCGAAGTCGTCGGCGTGGTGCAGTCGATCACCGACTTCGCCAAGCTCGCCGACACCGTCGCCTCGCATCTCGCCGTCAAGATCGCCGATCGCCAGGGCATCCTGGAGACGCTGTCGGTGACGCAGCGGCTGGAGAAGGTGCTCGGCCTGATGGAGAGCGAGATCTCGGTCCTGCAGGTCGAGAAGCGCATCCGCAGCCGCGTCAAGCGGCAGATGGAGAAGACCCAGCGCGAGTACTATCTCAACGAGCAGATGAAGGCGATCCAGAAGGAGCTCGGCGACGAAGACGGCCGGGACGAGCTCGCCGAACTCGAAGAGAAGATCGCCAAGACCAAGCTGACCAAGGAAGCCCGTGAGAAGGCGCAGCACGAGCTGAAGAAGCTGCGTCAGATGTCGCCGATGTCCGCGGAAGCGACGGTGGTGCGCAACTATCTCGACTGGCTGCTGTCGATCCCGTGGAACAAGAAGTCCAAGGTGAAGAAGGATCTCGGGGCGGCGCAGGCCGTGCTCGATTCCGATCACTACGGGCTCGAGAAGGTCAAGGAGCGGATCGTCGAGTATCTTGCGGTGCAGTCGCGCGCCAACAAGCTGTCGGGCCCGATCCTGTGCCTGGTCGGCCCGCCCGGCGTCGGCAAGACCTCGCTCGGCAAGTCGATCGCGAAGGCGACGGGGCGCGAATTCGTTCGCGTGTCGCTCGGCGGCGTGCGTGACGAGGCCGAGATCCGCGGTCACCGCCGTACCTATATCGGCTCGATGCCCGGCAAGATCATCCAGTCGATGCGCAAGGCGAAGACGTCGAATCCGCTGTTCCTGCTCGACGAGATCGACAAGATGGGCGCCGACTTCCGCGGCGATCCGTCCTCGGCGCTGCTCGAGGTGCTCGATCCCGAACAGAACGGCACCTTCAACGACCACTATCTCGAGGTGGACTACGATCTGTCCAACGTGATGTTCATCACCACGGCGAATACCCTGAACATTCCGGGGCCGCTGATGGATCGTATGGAGATCATCCGGATCGCCGGCTACACCGAGACCGAGAAGGTCGAGATCGCGCGCAAGCACCTGATCCCGCAGGCGCTGACCAAGCACGGCCTCGACTCCAAGGAATGGTCGATCGACGACGATGCGTTGCTGCTGGTGATCCGGCGGTACACCCGTGAAGCGGGCGTGCGCAATCTTGAGCGCGAAATCTCCACACTGGCCCGCAAGGTCGTGAAGGAGCTGATGCTCTCGAAGAAGAAGTCGGTGCACATCAACGAGAAGCTGATCGAAGAGTATCTCGGCGTGCCGAAGTTCCGGTTCGGCGAGATCGAGAAGGACGATCAGGTCGGCGTGGTGACGGGTCTGGCGTGGACCGATGTCGGCGGCGAGCTGCTGACGATCGAAAGCGTGATGATGCCGGGCAAGGGCCGGATGACGGTCACCGGCAACCTGCGCGACGTCATGAAGGAGTCGATCCAAGCGGCGGCATCTTACGTCCGCAGCCGCGCGATCACCTTCGGGATCGAGCCGCCGTTCTTCGAGAAGCGCGACATCCACGTCCACGTGCCGGAGGGTGCGACCCCGAAGGACGGCCCGTCGGCCGGCGTGGCGATGGCCACCACCATCGTGTCGGTGCTGACCGGCATCCCGATCCGCCGCGACATCGCCATGACCGGCGAGATCACGCTGCGCGGCCGGGTGCTGCCGATCGGCGGCCTCAAGGAGAAGCTGCTCGCCGCGGCTAGAGGCGGCATCAAGACGGTGCTGATCCCTGAAGACAACGCCAAGGATCTCACCGAGATTCCGGACGCCATCAAGGGTGGTCTGAACATCATCCCGGTCGCCCGGATGGACGAGGTGATCGCCAACGCGCTGACCCGCGCGCCGGTGCCGATCGTCTGGGAAGAGGACACCAAGCTGCCCGGCACCCCGGACAGCGCGGAAGCCGACGAAGCCGGCGGCGGTCTGACCGCGCACTAAGGCGGCGAGCGACACACAATGAATGCAGCGGCGCCCGAAAGGGCGCCGTTTGCGTTTTGGAG
>NZ_QPFS01000229.1:0-2393 GCF_010906995.1 Rhodopseudomonas sp. WA056
GGGCGGGGGCGCCCCCGCCTTACGTCAGCGCCACGCCGTAGTAATCGTCGACCTTGTTGGCGCCGCGCCAGTCCCATTCGGAGCCGCGGCCGTATTTCGGCGCGCGCTCGAGCTGATCGACCGTGACCATCACCTGATAGCCACCGAGGTCGACATTGTACTTCAACGCCGGCCAGGGCAGCGGATAATGATCGTCGCCGATGCCGAGGAAGCCGCCGAACGACAGCACCGCGTAGGACACCCGCCCGCTCACCTTCTCGATCATTACCCGTTCGATCGAACCGATCTTCTCGCCGTCCGGCCCGTACACCGCGGTTCCCTGCACCTTGTCGCTGCCGATCAGCTTGAGGGTCTCGTTGGCTTCTGGGTTCATGCTGGTCTCCCTGTAAAGCAGGGCCAACGAGCGGAGCGAGAACCTGTTCCGCCCCCGAGTGCCAGTCATAGGCTCTTCACAAACTGCAGAATCGTACTTATCCTCTCTTCATCGGAAACAACGGAAGGAGGTGATCCAGTGTCTCACTCGAAACGCTGTCACCTCGCTGGGGACGCCCGCTGAGGTTGGCTGACTGAGCATCATTGCGGCGGGCACGAGACCGCTCGTCGTGGATGATGCACCCAGCAGTGAGCCGCTCGGCCGAGGCGCCCCTCAGCGCCTGGGAACCAGCGAGTTACGAGGCGCGCGTCGGCGGTCAACGTCGGCGCGCGTTTCTCGTTATGGGCTATCGCTCATTCTGGGCTATCATTCGTTGTGGGGTGTCGGTGGTCGTGCCGCGGCGACGCGACATCCGGGATCTTTTGAAATCCGGGATTTTCTCGGATCGTTCCGGAACGTCGCCGCTGCGTGCGTGCCAAATGTCGTACGATCAGAACGTCCCTGCCAATGTCAGCCGCACAGCCAGCGGTTCCACCGGATGGACGTGGCGGTCGCCGACACCGCCCAGCGGCTCGCCCGGCAACCGGGACAGGTAGTAGTATTCGATCTGATTGGTCTTGGCATCGAACAGGTTCAGCACGTCGAGCTGCACCCGCACGCCGTTGTCGAAGCGATAGCCGGCGCGGGCGTTGAAGATCAGCGACGACAGCGAGCGCACGCTGTCGTCCTCGATCAGCGGCCGCGGGCCGAAGTAGCGGCCTTTCAGCGCACCGAACCAGCCGCGCTGCTCGCCGAGCGTGATGCCGGCGCTCGCCACCCAGGCCGGTGCGCCCGGGATGAAGTCGCCGGCCGGGTCGAAATCCGTGAACCGCGCTTTCGTGTAGGCGACATCGAGATCGACCCCGAGCCAGGACAGCGGCCGATACTGGCTGGTCCATTCGACGCCGACCCGGCGGCTCGGCCGGCTCGCTTCGGTGGTGCCGGCGTCGCCGACGAACAAAAGCTCGGAGTCGAAATCGAGCAAGAACACCGCCAGCGATGTCGTGAGCCCGGGGATCGATCTGTTGCGGATGCCGAGTTCGGCGCCCTTGGAGCGCACCAGCAGCGGCACGCGGCTGACCGGATCGCCGCTGTTGGGGTCGACCGTGATGGTGGCGCCGCGGATGTCGTTGCTGTGCAGCCCGGTGCCGGCATTGCCGTAGAACTCGGTGCCGATCCACGGGCCGAGCACGATGCCGGCCTTCGGGCTGGTCATCGACGCCGAGGCGTTGCCGGAATTCGCCGGATTGTCGCTGATCACCCGGCCGGTGAAGAAGTCCTGCCGCACGCCGGCGGTGGTGCGCAGCCAGTCGGTCCAGCGCACGGTGGTGTCGGTCCACAGCCCGAGCGACTGCTCCGCGACCTCGTCGGCCCGCACCGTCGACAGCCAGTCGCGCCGCAGCGTCTTGTCGAGGCCGAGATCGATGTTGTCGGCCCGGGTCTGCAGCCCGATCCGGGTCTCGACCGGCATGCCGGCAAACCGATAGTCGAAGCGCTGCGTGCCGTTCAGGCCGAGCACCGTGCGGCGGTCGTACTGGTTGAACTGGTCGCCGTTCACCGGATCGTCGAGGAAGTAGGTGAAGTTGTTGTAGAGCTGCAGCGACGAGTGGATCACATAGGCGTTGATGTCGGTCTGGCCAATGTCGCTCGATTTGGCGAACCTGCCGGACAGGCTGTAGCGGCTGGAGATGCCGCCATCGGTCGGATCGAGCGAGCCGTAGCGGCCGATCAGGCCCTGGTCGATCGCGCGCTGCGCCACCTGATCGGTCGAGGTCCAGCGGTTGGAGTAGGCCATGCCGGTCAGCGAGAAGCCGTCGGTCGCGGTGCCCTGGCTGTAGCGCAGCACGCCGTTGAGCTTGCGGACGTTGTCCGGCACGTCCCAGGGGCCGTTGTAGGTGCTGGCCTCGAACGCGGCCAGCCAGGTGCCGTCGCCGACGCGGGTCTGTCTCTTATACACAACTCCGAGCCCACGAGACGCTCA
>NZ_QPFS01000022.1:0-47531 GCF_010906995.1 Rhodopseudomonas sp. WA056
GGCCGTCGCCGAGCCGAATGCCGATCACCCGACCGTCCCGCCACAACAGGACGTCCGCCTCCCCCTCGATCACCGACAGATTCGGTGTGGCGAATATCGCGGTCTGCATCGCAGCCGCATACAACTTGCGATCGGCCTGCGCCCGCGGTCCGCGGACCGCTGGACCTTTGCGGCGGTTGAGCATCCGGAACTGGATGCCACCGGCATCAGCGACCCGGCCCATCAGGCCGTCGAGAGCGTCGACTTCGCGGACCAAATGACCTTTGCCGAGCCCACCAATGGCCGGATTGCAGGACATCGCCCCGATCGTGGCATAGCGATGCGTGACCAGCGCCGTTGCGGCGCCGATCCGGGCAGCCGCAGCAGCAGCCTCGCAGCCGGCATGGCCGCCGCCGATAACAATGACGTCGAAGGAAGTGCGCATGAGAGGGTTCTAGCTCAGCTCCTGGGAGCTTTGAAGGCGGCGCGCCAATCTGATACCGGCCAAAGCTCACCACATTGTTTCACGTGAAACAGCGTCGGCGGCAATCGGTGTGGCATGGTTACCAAATCGTTGTCCGGCGCGCCTCCCATAGCCAGATGCCGAATGGGTCTTCGATCCTGGTTTCAAAGCAGGCTCTTCTACTGTTTCACGTGAAACAGCGGCCATCCGCAGGGCTATGGTTAACCAAGTCTTACCCGCCGGCCGATTGCGGCCTCCCTATTTCCCTATGCAGAACCGGCCAAAGATCTCGCCGAGGACGTCCTCGACATCGACCCGCCCAAGCAAGCGTCCCAGGTCATGGCAAGCGGCGCGGAGTTCCTCGGCGACGATTTCCTCGGCCAGTCCCAGTGCCAGACTTCGGCCCAGCGCTGCCCCGGCATCGGCAAGCAGCAGCCGATGGCGGTCTCGGGTGATCAAGCCGGCCTCCGCAGAGGCGAAATATTGCGCGGCAAACTGCGTCAGTTCGCGCAGCAAACCGGCGACGCCCTCGCCGCTGGAGGCAGAAATACGAAAATCAGCGTCTGACGACCCCTTCTTCCGCCCCGCGTCCGTTTCCGCCAGATCGATCTTGTTGCGCACCCGCCAGACCTCCGGTCCGCTGAGATCCGGATCGGAAGCGTCGGTGGGCGTGCTGAGCCACAGCACTAGATCCGCCGCCGCCGCCCGCGCCCGCGCCCGCCGCACACCCTCCTGCTCGATCGGATCGTCGCTGTCGCGCAACCCCGCGGTGTCGATCACCGTCACCGGATAGCCGCCGAGATCGAGATGAACCTCGATCACATCCCGGGTCGTGCCGGCATGAGGCGACACGATCGCCACATCACGCCGCGCCAGACGATTGATCAGGGTCGACTTGCCGACGTTCGGCGGGCCGGCGATCGCCACCACCATCCCGTCGCGGAGCTTTTCGCCCTGGCCCTGCTCGGCCAAGACCTCCGCAATCTCCGCGGACAGCGCGGCGATCTTCGCCCGCGCGGGTGCCATCAGGTCGGCGGCGACGTCACCTTCGTCGGAAAAGTCGATCCCGGCCTCGACCAGCGCCAGCGCTTCGATGATCTGGTCGCGCCAACGCCGCGCCCGGTCGCCCAGCACGCCCTGAAGTTGCCGCAGAGCCTGCCGCCTCTGCACCTCGGTATCGGCGTGGATCAGATCGTCGAGACCTTCGGCTTCGGTCAGATCGAGCTTGCCGTTCTCGAATGCCCGCCGGGTGAACTCGCCTGGCTCGGCCGGCCTCACCCCTTCGAATGCGGAAAGCGTCTTGATCAGCGCCGCCGCCACCGCGCGACTGCCGTGGATGTGCAGTTCAGCGACGTCTTCGCCGGTGGCCGACGCCGGTCCCGGAAACCACAGCGCCACGCCGTCATCGATCATCTCGCCGCTGCGATTTCTGAGATCACAACGCACCGCACGTCGCGGCGCAGGCAACGATCCGGTCAGCGCCGTTACCACGTTCCCAGCCTGTGGTCCGGAAAGCCGAAAGATTGCGATCGCCGACGGCAGCGGCCCGGTCGCGAGAGCAAAAATGGTCTGGTCGCTCGGATGCATGAGCGCTGTCTTGCCGAGGCACTGTTCCGAACGCAAACAAAAAGGGCGCCCGCGCGGGACGCCCTTGATCGCTGGTGTTGGCCGGTTCGCTCAGGTGTTCATCGAGTCGAAGAATTCCGAGTTGTTCTTGGTGTTGCGAAGCTTGTCGAGCAGGAACTCGATCGCATCCATCGTGCCCATCGGGTTGAGGATACGGCGCAGCACGTACATCTTCTTCAAGAGCTGCGGGTCGGTGATCAGCTCTTCCTTGCGGGTGCCGGACCGCGAGATGTCGATCGCCGGGAAGGTGCGCTTGTCGGCGACCTTGCGGTCCAGGATCAGCTCCGAGTTACCGGTGCCCTTGAACTCTTCGAAGATCACTTCGTCCATACGCGAGCCGGTGTCGACCAGCGCTGTGGCGATGATAGTGAGCGATCCACCCTCTTCGATGTTGCGGGCGGCGCCGAAGAATCGCTTCGGCCGTTGCAGCGCGTTGGCGTCGACACCACCGGTCAGCACCTTGCCGGAGGACGGCACTACCGTATTGTAGGCGCGGCCGAGCCGGGTGATCGAGTCGAGCAGGATGACGACATCGCGGCCGTGTTCCACCAGGCGCTTGGCTTTCTCGATCACCATCTCGGCGACCTGGACGTGGCGGACGGCAGGCTCGTCGAACGTCGAGGAGATCACCTCGCCCTTCACCGAGCGCTGCATGTCGGTGACTTCTTCGGGCCGCTCGTCGATCAGCAGCACGATCAGGTAGCATTCGGGGTGGTTCGCGGTGATCGAGTGCGCGATGTTCTGCATTAGCACCGTCTTACCGGTGCGCGGCGGCGCGACGATCAGGGCGCGCTGGCCTTTGCCGATCGGCGCGACGATGTCGATCACGCGGGCCGACAGATCCTTGCGGGTCGGATCGTCGATCTCGAGCCTGAAACGCTCGTCCGGGAACAGCGGCGTCAGGTTGTCGAAATTGACCTTGTGCTTGGACTTTTCGGGATCTTCGAAGTTCAGCGAGTTGACCTTGAGCAGCGCGAAGTAGCGTTCCCCTTCCTTCGGGCTGCGGATATGGCCTTCGATGGTGTCTCCGGTGCGTAACCCGAACCGGCGGATCTGCGAGGGGGAGACGTAGATGTCATCCGGACCGGGAAGGTAGTTCGCATCCGGTGATCGCAAAAACCCGAAGCCATCGGACAGCACCTCGACGACGCCCTCCCCGATGATGTCGGTTTCCTTCGCCGATAGCTGCTTGAGGCAGGCGAACATCAGCTCCTGCTTGCGCATCGTGCTGGCGTTCTCGACCCCCAGCTCCTCTGCAAACGAAACGAGCTCGGCCGGCGTCTTGGCCTTCAGGTCTTGAAGTTTGATTTCCCGCATGGGGGTGGTCCTGTGGAAACGAGACTGGGGATTCGTCAGCGGAAGAAAAAGCGGGAGGAAATAACCGGAGGTCCGCAGGTCTTCAGGTCGACGGTGTCTTGAGCAAGGAAGGTGCGGGAGGTTTCAGACCCGATGCGGCGGCCGGTCCAAAAGGAGCCAGGATCGCAACCACATTCGCCTGCTTTAGGTGGGACGACGCAACTATAGGAAATCCGTCGCAATCACGCAAGACGATCCCGGTGCCCGGCGAGGATTTGCGCCCTCAGAACGGTTTGACGATGACGAAGATCACCGCCGCAACCATGAGAACAGTCGGTATCTCGTTGATAACGCGATAGAATTTATGCGACCGCGTATTCCGGTCTGCGGCAAAATCGCGCACATAGCGACCGAGCAGCAGATGGATCACCGTCATCAGCACCACCGCGGCGAGCTTGCCGTGAAACCAGCCCGACGCGAAGTAGTCCTGCTCCCAGGCGATGGCGAGGCCGGCGACCCAGGCGACCAGCATCGCCGGATTCATGATCGCCCGGTACAGCCGCCGCTCCATGATCTTGAAGGTCTCGGACTGCTTCGATCCGACCTCGGCGGTGCAGTGGTAGACGAACAGTCGCGGCATATACAGCATGCCGGCCATCCAGGAGATCACCGCCACCACGTGCAGGGTCTTCACCCACGGATAGACATAGATCCATTCGATCATTCGAACTTCCATCCCGCTGTGCCGAGACGCTGCAACGAGATCCGGAACGCAGGACCTGCATCGCGCGTTGATCGAATGCTCGAATGCGGAGATTTCCGCAAGCGCCAGCCTTCTCATCAATATTTATAGATTCTTAAGGTTTGAGTCTAAGTGGCCGTGGATTTGACTCACCCAACGGCATTGTCGAGTTGTTCTGTGCCCCTCCACATCTGCACAGCCGTCCCCAGCCGACATCGTCCTTGGACGTGCTTGCAGGATCAGAGGGTTGCGCCGGTTCGCCGCCGCATTACCGAGAGACAAATCCACATTCACCCGCTAACCTCGAACCGATCCCGAAATGCTCTTCTCACCCGACGCCTGTGAAGAAAAAGCCGGGTTATCCCGGTCGCGACGGCCGAGGGGCCGACCTGGTGCGGTTCTCGCCCCGTTGTTCACAGGTTACACAGGGCCACGATGCTGACCGACGGCTCCTATTTTCATCTTCATCTGGTCTCCGACTCGACAGGCGAAACCCTGATCACGGTGTCGCGTGCCGTCACCGCGCAATACGCCAACGTCACGCCGGTCGAGCACGTCTATCCGCTGGTGCGCAGCCAGAAGCAGCTCGATCGCGTGCTGCAGGAAATCGAGGAAGCCCCCGGCATCGTGCTGTTCACCCTGCTGGAGACCGAGCTCGTCAACCGGCTCGAGGCGAAGTGCCAGGAGATCAACAGCCCGAGCCTGTCGATCATCGGACCGGTGATGCAATTGTTCGAGGCCTATCTCGGCGCTTCGACCATGGGCCGGGTCGGCGCCCAGCACACCCTCAACGCCGAATATTTCCAGCGCATCGACGCCCTGAACTATTCGATGATGCACGACGACGGCCAGCACGTCGAAGGGCTTGAAGAGGCCGATGTGGTTCTGGTCGGCGTGTCGCGCACATCGAAGACCCCGACCTCGATCTATCTGGCCAATCGCGGCATCCGCACCGCCAATGTGCCGCTGGTGGCCGGCATTCCGATTCCGCACCAGCTCGAGACCTTGAAGAAGCCGCTGGTGGTCAGCCTGCACGCGTCGCCCGAACGATTGATACAGGTCCGGCAGAACCGGCTTCTGAGTCTCGGCGCCGGCGCCGGCAACGATTCCTATATCGATCGCCAGGCGGTCACCGACGAAGTGCTGCTGGCCCGCAAGCTCAGCGCCAAATACGGCTGGTCACTGCTCGACGTCACCCGTCGTTCGATCGAGGAGACCGCCGCGGCGATCATGAAGCTGCTGGCCGACAGGCAGCGCCAGAGAGGCCCGGAATGACGCTGTGGCTCGGGCCGCAGCCGCTGGTGCTGGCTTCGCAAAGCCGCGCCCGGCAGACAGTGCTCGCCAATGCCGGCATTCCGTTCGACGCGATTCCGGCCGACATCGATGAACGCGGTATCGCGGATGCGTCGGGTCTCAGCGCGCCGGGCGAGATCGCCGCATTGCTGGCGCAGCAGAAGGCGGCGTTCGTCAGCAATCATCATCCGGGCCGTCTGGTGCTCGGCGCCGATCAGACGCTGGCGCTCGGTGCGCGCGGCTTCAACAAGCCCGCCGATCGCGCCGCCGCCGCCAGGCAGCTCCGCGAGCTCGCCGGCCGCCGCCATGAATTGCATTCGGCGATCGCCGTGGTGCGCAACGGCATCACGCTGTTCGCCGACGTCTCGATCGCGCGCATGACGATGCGGCCGCTGACCGAAGCCGAGATCGACGCCTATCTGGACGTTGTCGGTGATAAAGCCACTACCAGTGTCGGCGCCTATCAGATCGAAGGTCTCGGAGTGCATCTGTTCGACGGCATCCACGGCGATCATTTCACCATCCTTGGACTGCCGCTGTTGCCGTTGCTCGGTTTTCTGCGTAGCCAGAACCTGCTGGCGGTCTGACGCGCGGACGACGAACCAGAAAAAAAGCGAGTCTCAGAACCGATCGGAATCGGATCTGAAATGTCTCGCGACGAAGACGGAGGCGACGGAATGCTGGTGCTCGGACTGACCGGTTCGATCGGGATGGGCAAATCGACCACCGCCAAGCTGTTCGCCGAAGCCGGCGTGCCGGTCTATGACGCCGATGCGACCGTGCATAAGATCTACGAGAACGAAGCGGTGCCGGCGATCGAAGCCGCGTTTCCCGGCACCACGGTCGGCGGCAAGGTCGATCGCGCGCTGCTGTCGGCAAAGGTTGTGCATGATCCGGCTGCGATGAAGCGGCTCGAAGCAATCGTGCACCCGATGCTGCGCGCCCATCACCAGCAGTTTCTCGACGATGCCGAGTCATCCGGCGCTGCGGTCGCAGTGGTCGATGTGCCGCTCTTGTTCGAAACCGGCGGCGAAAAGCGTGTCGACGCGGTGGTGGTGGTGACGACCTCGCCGGAGGTGCAGCGTGAACGGATTCTCGCGCGTGACAACATGACTCCCGACAAGCTCGACGCCATTCTGGCTCGGCAGATGCCCGATGCCGAAAAGCGCAAGCGTGCCGATTTCGTCGTGGATACGTCCAACGGACTCGACCCGGTGCGGGCCCAGATCCGCGAAATCCTCGAGGCGGCTGCTAGAATGCCGCGCCGGCGCGATTGATTCGCCGGATCCCCGACAACAACGGCCTGATCAGAAGCGATGCGCGAGATCGTCCTCGATACCGAAACCACCGGCCTCGACCCGCTGCGCGGTGACCGGCTGGTCGAAATCGGCTGCGTCGAGATCTTCAACCGGATGCCGACCGGCCGCACCTATCATCGCTACCTCAATCCCGAACGCGACATGCCTGCCGAGGCCTTTGCGGTGCATGGACTGTCGGCCGAGTTCCTCGCCGACAAGCCGCTGTTCGCCCAGGTCGCCGATGAGTTCCTCGAATTCATCGGTGATGACCCGCTGGTGATCCACAACGCCTCGTTCGACATCGGCTTCATCAATGCCGAACTGTCACGGCTGTCGCGTGCGCCGGTGCCGCGCGACCGGCTGGTCGACACGCTGCTGCTCGCCCGCCGCAAGCATCCGGGCGTGTCGAACCGGCTCGACGATCTGTGTTCGCGCTACGCGATCGACAATTCGCGTCGCACCAAGCACGGGGCGCTGCTCGACGCCGAATTGCTGGCCGAGGTCTATATCGACCTGATCGGTGCCCGGCAGTCGCAGCTCATTCTCGCCGATGTGCCCGCCGAAGTGGTCGGAACCAGTGCCGAGTCCCGGCGGCGGCAGCGGCCCGCCCCGCTCCCGAACCGGATCACCGACGCCGACCGCGAAGCCCATCGGGCGTTCATCGCCACCATGGGCGACAAGGCAATCTGGCCGGAATATCTCCCGGCGGGTGCCTAGATGTGAGCTTTCGGTCTGGCTGATGGCCGGTTCCGAAACGAAAATGCCCGGCACGAGGCCGGGCATGTATTCTTCGATCTAAGCGGCCGGGGCCGGCAGCTCAGCTCGGGCGGACCTGCTGCGATTCCGCGGCTGCCTGACGCTCCAGGTTCTGGCGATACAGACCGATGAAATCCACGGGGTCGAGCATCAGCGGCGGGAAGCCGCCGTCGCGCACCGCGCTGGCGATGATCTCGCGGGCAAACGGGAACAGCAGCCGCGGGCATTCGATCATGATCAGCGGATGCAGGTTATCCTGCGGCACGTTCAGAACCCGGAACACGCCCGCATAGGCCAGTTCGAAGCTGAACAGCACGCTGCTGCCCGATTCGGCCTTGCCCTCGATCGACAACGTCACTTCGAATTCGTTCTCGCCGACATTGTTGGCGCCGACATTGATCTGGATGTTGATCGCTGGCTGCTGCTGCTGCGGCGCGAGCGACGCCGGAGCGTTCGGGTTCTCGAACGACAGATCCTTGGTGTATTGCGCCAGCACATTGAGCTGCGGAGGAGCATCCTCGGGAGGCGTGCCGTTACCGTTGGTCATCGATGAATCTCCTGGAAGCGGACTGAAGGCGACCGCCGGCCGGCGGCGAGCGTCGCAACAATGGGCGGGTGCTGGGGCGAGTGGCTATCATACGCCTGCGGCGTTCCACAAGGTAGACGGACGCCTCTGCCGGATCCCGGTCCAGCCCTTCGTCAGATACCGGCAATCTGGTCGCCTTGTTCCCGAGGCCGCATCGATAAACCATTCGTTAACCGTTGCCCGACCAGGTTTCGGGCCGCTCCCGGTTTCCGGATCGGCCCGAAACGCGTAAGCTCGCGCGACGACTGCTCCAGAGATCGCGCTCGGGCTTGCGAACCCCAATGGCTGTGCCAAAACGCGCCATTGGCGTGCCGCGGTTGATGCCTACATGGTGAAAACCGGCCTTGCCGCGTTGGCGCCACGAGGCCGGAGACCAAAGCCGCGCCGGCAGGCCCCGGCCCGATCAGAAAGTGAATGCGACGTGGATATTTACACCATTATCTTCCTGGCGCTCGCGGTGTTCATCTTCCTGCGTCTGCGCAATGTGCTCGGCCAGCGCACCGGCAACGAACGGCCCCCGTTCGATCGCGCCGCGGCGCGCGACATGATTTCGGGCAAGCAGGACAACAACGTGATTTCGATGCCCGGCACCGTGATCGATCAAGCTCCGATCGCGCCGAATGCCGACGTGGTGCCGCCCTCCGACCGCTGGAAAGGCATCGCCGAGCCGGATTCCGAGCTGGAACACGGCCTCAACGCCATCGCTCAACACGATTCCTCGTTCGATGCCCGTCACTTCGTGGACGGCGCCAAGAGTGCCTACGAGATGATCGTGATGGCGTTCGCCAACGGCGACCGCCGCTCGCTGCGCGACCTGCTGTCGAGCGAGGTCTATGAAAGCTTCGACGCCGCCATCAAGGATCGTGAAAAGAACGACCTGAAGGTCGAATCCCGCTTCGTCGCGATCGAGAAGGCCGAGCTGATCAGCGCGGAGCTGCGCGATCGCACTGCGATGCTGACGCTGAAATTCGTGTCGCAGATGATCTCCGCGACCCGCGACAAGACCGGTGCGGTGGTCGACGGCTCGCCCGACAAGGTCACCGACATCACCGATGTCTGGACCTTCGCCCGTGACACCAGCTCGCGCGATCCGAACTGGAAGCTGGTTGGCACCGGCAGCGGCACCTGACGCACGCGGCGCCGCCATCGCCGGCTGCATGATCGCAGCCGCGCTGATGCTCGTTCCCACGACATCGGACGCGCGCAGCCGGCATCATCACCACGGCGCCAAATCCTCGCACCATGCCGGCTCGCATCCGCGGCATCGCCATGTGCTGTGGCCCTTGCAGATCGCCGACGGCCAGTATCTTCCCGCCGGCTGGGATCAGCTTCCCGGCTGGGAGGACGACGATCACCTGGCCGCGTTCAAGACCTTTCGCGCAAGCTGCCGCCCGATCCTGGCCGGTCGTGGCCGAGCCGATGCCAAGCCGCTCGGCGATTCGCTCCGCGAGCCGTGCCGCGCTGCCCGCGCCAGTGCGATCTCGATAGAACCGGCGGCCCGCGCGTTCTTCGAACGGCACTTCGTGCCGCTGCTGATTTCGCGGATCGGTGAAACACAGGGCTTCGTCACCGGCTACTACGAACCGGTGATCGACGGCTCCCCGGTCAAGACGGACGACTACACCGTGCCGGTGTATCGCCGCCCGTCGAATCTGTTCGTCCGCGGCTACACGCAAGGGGCGGCACTGCCGAACGGCGGACCGGTGTTTCGCAAGGTCGGCCGACGCAAGCTGGTGCCGTATTACGATCGCGGCGCGATCGAAGATGGCGCGATCGAAGGGCGCGGACTGGAGATCTGCTGGCTGAAGAGCCAGACCGATCTGCTGTTCGCCCAGATTCAGGGGTCGGCCCGGATCAGGCTGCCCGACGGCCGCGTCGTCCGCATCAACTACGACGCCCATAATGGCTATCCCTACACCCCGGTCGGCCGCATCCTGATCGAACGCGGCATCATCCCCCGCGAAGAAATGTCGATGCACCGCATCCGCGAATGGATGGACGCCAATCCCGACGGCGCCAAGGAGCTGCGGCGGGCGAACCGCTCGTATGTGTTTTTCCGGAAGGTCGACCTGAACGATGACGACGAAGCGGTCGGCGCCCAGGGGGTGCCGCTGACCCCGTGGCGCTCGATCGCGGTCGACAAGGGGCTGCACGTCTACGGCACGCCGTTCTTCATTTCGGGCGAACTGCCGATCGAATCGGTCAACGCCAAGACGCCGTTCCGGCGGTTGATGATCGGCCAGGACACCGGGTCGGCGATCGTCGGTCCGGCGCGCGCCGACCTGTATTTCGGTGCCGGTGCCGAGGCCGGTGCGGTAGCGGGTCGGATCCGTCATCCGATCGGGTTTGCAATCCTGGTGCCGACCAGCCTCGATCCGGTGGCGAGCGGCCGCACCTTGCCGCTGCCCGAGCCACGACCGCCGTCAAAAGCCCGGAAGCCCGCGGCGACGCCGGCGAAGTCCGGTGGTAAGGACGGAGCTGCGATCGTCCCGACGCCGGAGGCCCGGCCTGCCGCGACGCCGTCGCAGCCGCAGGCTCGGCGGCACCACCCGCATCACCACCGGCATCATCGCCGCCCGCACTGACCTCGATGAAACGCATCATCCCGCCGCTCGACCCGCCGATGTCGCGCCGCAAGCGAAGTCTGACCGAGGACGAACGGGCGCTGTGGGACGGCGTCGCTCGTCAGATCAAGCCGCTGCGCGGCCGGCCGCGCCCGATCAAAGCCGAGATCGCCGATCCGCTGTCGGAATCTCCGTCGATCAAGCCGTCGCCGGCTGCTCCGCCGCAACCGCTCAAGCGCGCCGCAAAGCCGTCGGTTGCGCCGCCGCCGCTCGCCAGCCTCGGTCGGCGCGAGCGGGCGCATCTGTCGCGCGGCCGCAAGGATATCGACGCCCGGATCGATCTGCACGGTATGACCCAGGCCCGCGCCCATCACGCGCTGCTGCACTTCCTGCAGCGCGCCAGTCACGACGGTCTCGGCTTCGTGCTGGTGATCACCGGCAAGGGCAAGAGCGGCGACGCCGAGCGTGGCGTCCTGCGCCGACAGGTGCCGCAATGGCTCGCCCTCCCCGAATTCCGTGCCTATGTGGTCGGCTTCGACGAAGCCCACATCGGCCACGGCGGCGAAGGCGCGTTGTATGTGCGGGTGCGGCGGGCGCGCGGTTAGTTAGCCAAGCACGGGGTGTTCATCGGCCGACGCGGCCCCCGTCTCCAAACGTCATCACCCGCGCATGCGGGTGATCCAGTATCCCAGAGAGGTTGTTACTTGGACGCGGACGCTCTGCAATACTGGGTCGCCCGGACAAGCCGGGCGATGACGTGAGGTGATGGGGTGAGGACTGTTGTTCCTTGCGGCGTATCATACATAAGAAATCGTCATTGCCGGGCTTGACCCGGCAATCCATCGTCTTTCGGAAAAGATGGATGCGCGGGTCAAGCCCGCGCATGACGTCTGTGTGTGAGGATACGTTCCATCCTCGGACTACTTGTCTTTGCGGACGGCGATCAACAGCCACTAACTAAACTGCCGCTCACAAAATAAACCGGCTCAAATCCGTGTTCTTGGCCAGATCGCCGACATTGGTCTTCACGTAGTCCGCATCGACCCGGAAGGTCTCGCCGTGGCGGTCGGGGGCGACGAACGAGATCTCGTCGAGCACGCGCTCCATCACGGTCTGCAGTCGCCGCGCGCCGATGTTCTCGACGGTCGAATTCACCGCCACTGCGACATCGGCGAGCGCGTCGATGGCGTCGTCGGTGAACTCCAGCGTCACGCCTTCGGTCTTCATCAGCGCCACATATTGCTTGATCAGCGACGCCTCCGGCTCGGTGAGGATGCGCCGCATGTCGTCGCGGCTGAGCGCATTGAGTTCGACGCGGATCGGCAACCGGCCCTGCAATTCAGGAAGCAGATCGGACGGCTTGGCGATGTGGAAGGCGCCCGAGGCGACGAACAGGATGTGCTCGGTCTTCACCGCGCCATGCTTGGTCGACACCGTGGTGCCTTCGATCAGCGGCAGCAGATCGCGCTGCACGCCCTCGCGCGAGACCTCGCCGCCGCTGCGGCCGTCGCGGACGCAGATCTTGTCGATCTCGTCCAGGAAGACGATGCCGTTGTTCTCGACTGCCGTGATCGCTTCCTGCACGAGCTGATCGTTGTCGAGCAGCTTGTCGGCTTCCTCGTTGACCAGAATTTCGTGCGAATCGGCGACGGTGAGCCGCCGGGTCTTGGTACGCCCGCCCATCTTGCCGAAGATGTCGCCGAGAGAGATCGCGCCGATCTGGGCGCCCGGCATCCCGGGAATTTCCAGCATCGGCGAGCCGGCTCCGGCCTGGGTCTCGATCTCGATCTCCTTGTCGTTGAGTTCGCCCGAACGCAGCTTCTTGCGGAACGAATCGCGCGTCGCCGGGCCCGAGCCGGGTCCGACCAGCGCGTCGAGCACGCGCTCTTCGGCGGCGATCTGGGCGCGCGCCTGGACGTCCTTGCGCTTCTTCTCGCGGACCTGGGCGATGGCGACTTCGACCAGGTCGCGGATGATCTGCTCGACGTCGCGGCCGACATAGCCGACTTCGGTGAACTTGGTCGCCTCGACCTTGAGGAACGGCGCGCCGGCGAGCTTCGCCAGCCGCCGGGCGATCTCGGTCTTGCCGACGCCGGTCGGCCCGATCATCAGGATGTTCTTCGGCAGCACTTCTTCGCGCAAAGCCCCTTCGAGCTGCAGCCGCCGCCAGCGGTTGCGCAGCGCGATGGCGACCGCGCGCTTGGCGTCGGCCTGTCCGACGATGAAGCGGTCGAGTTCGGAAACGATTTCGCGGGGGGAGAAGTCGGTCATGGTTCTCTTTTTCGGCGTTGGCTCCCGTCATTGCGGGGAGTGCTCGGATCGGCCTTTCGCGCCGTCCGAGGACAGGCTCCGCGACGAAGCGATCCAGACTTGGTGCTCAGAGCTCCTGGATTGCTGCGCGTCGCTGGCAATGACGAGCCGTTCACAGCGTTTCGATCGTCAGATTACCGTTGGTGTAGACGCAGATATCGGCAGCGATGCCGAGCGATTTGCGGACGATGGCCTCGGCGTCCTGGTCGGTGTCGATCAGCGCGCGGGCGGCGGCCAGCGCGTAATTGCCGCCGGAGCCGATCGCCATCACGCCAGCTTCCGGCTCAAGCACGTCGCCGGTGCCGGTCAGCACCAGCGACACGTCCTTGTCGGCCACGATCATCATCGCTTCCAGCCGGCGCAGATAGCGGTCGGTGCGCCAGTCCTTGGCGAGTTCGACCGCGGCGCGGGTGAGCTGGCCGGGATATTGTTCGAGCTTGGCCTCAAGCCGCTCGAACAGCGTGAAGGCGTCGGCGGTGGCGCCGGCGAAGCCGCCGATCACGTCACCCTTGCCGAGCTTGCGAACCTTCTTGGCGTTGGCCTTGATCACGGTCTGTCCGATCGAGACCTGGCCGTCGCCGCCGATCACGACCTTGCCGCCCTTGCGCACGGTCAGAATGGTGGTGCCGTGCCAGACCGGAGGTCCGGCGTCTCCCGAAGAGCTATGCAGTGCCATGGAGTTCCTTTCGCGAGCGCTGATCTAGGCACGGC
Organism: Rhodopseudomonas sp. WA056; assembly: GCF_010906995.1. Taxonomy (NCBI): domain Bacteria; kingdom Pseudomonadati; phylum Pseudomonadota; class Alphaproteobacteria; order Hyphomicrobiales; family Nitrobacteraceae; genus Rhodopseudomonas; species Rhodopseudomonas sp. WA056. The sequence continues at coordinate 13,625 of NZ_QPFS01000022.1, forward strand.
CGGGCGGCGTTGCAATCGCCGAGCGGGCCGCCGCCGCAGCGGCCAATCCGCTCACCATAGGACGAAGATCGCCCCCGCTCCGCACCCGGCGCAGTAGCGAAGGTGTCACCGGCCTGTTAAAAGACCGGCGTTTTTACCGGAGAGCCCGCTTCATGCGCACGGCGACGATCAAGCGCAAGACCAAGGAGACCGACATCGAGGTCACGGTCGACCTCGACGGCACCGGTGTGGCCAACGCGGCCACCGGGATCGGCTTCTTCGACCATATGCTCGATCTGCTCGCCAAGCATTCGCGGATCGACATCACCGTCAAGGCGGTGGGCGACCTCCATGTCGACTTCCACCACACCACCGAGGACGTCGGTATCGCGCTCGGCCAGGCGGTGAAGCAGGCGCTCGGCAACATGGCGGGCATCAGCCGCTATGCCAGCATCTTCATGCCGATGGACGAGACCCTGACCCGGGTGGTGATCGACGTCTCGGGCCGGCCGTTCCTGGTGTTCAAGGCCGACTTCCCGCGCGACAAGATCGGCGAATTCGACACCGAACTGGTTCGGGAGTGGTTTCAGGCCTTCGCGATCAACGCGGGCGTGACTCTGCACGTCGAGACCCTATATGGCGAGAACAGCCACCACATTGCTGAATCCTGCTTCAAGGGATTGGCCCGCGCGCTGCGTGCGGCGGTCGCGATCGATCCCAAGACGGCCGGCGAAGTGCCTTCGACGAAGGGGCAGCTCGGCGGCTAAGCGTTGTCGAGCGGCGGAGACGAGTCCATGCCGGTGTTTACTGTTCACGCCCCGCGGGCGGACGATGACGAGCTGCAGCGCGCCGAACCCGAGCAGTTTCGCTTCATCCGCGACGGGTTCTATGTCTGGGCGTTCGTGTTCGGCCCGTTCTGGCTGGTGTACCGCCGGCTGTGGCTGGCAACGATCGGCTATCTGGTGGTGATCGGCGCCTCCGCGGTGGCGCTGACGGCGCTGCACGCTGGCAGCGGTACTCGGTTCTTGGTCGCGTTGCTGCTGGCATGCCTGCTCGGGCTCGAAGCTGGCAGCCTGTGGCGCTGGACCTTGGCGCGGCGCGGCTGGCAGTCGGTCGGCGTTGCGGTCGGTGAGGACCGCGAGATCGCCGAGCGGCGGTTCTTCGATCGCTGGGTCGAAGGGCAGCCGCAGCCGATCGCCTTCACCCTGCCGATCGATCGCGGCGCACCGCCGCCGGCGCGCAGCATTCCGCTGCCGGCGTCGTCGATCCATGGCGACATCTTCGGCTCGTTCCCGAATCCTGGAGGTTCGCGATGAGCGTTGCGATCATCGATTACGGCTCCGGCAATCTGCACTCGGCCGCGAAAGCGTTCGAGCGTGCGGCGCGCAGCATGGAGAATCCCGAACCGATCCTGGTGACCCGTGATCCGGACCAGGTGTTTCGGGCTGATCGCGTCGTTCTGCCCGGCGTCGGCGCCTTCGCCGACTGCCGCAAGGGACTGGATTCGATCGACGGCATGGTCCAGGCCCTGACCGAGACCGTCCGCGACAAGGCGCGGCCGTTCTTCGGCATCTGCGTCGGCATGCAGCTGATGGCGACCCGCGGCAAGGAGCACGTCACCACCGACGGGCTGAACTGGATCGCCGGTGACGTCGTCAAGATCGCGCCCAACCGCGAGGATCTGAAGATCCCGCATATGGGCTGGAATACCCTCGATCAGGTCCGCGAGCACCCGGTACTGGACCGGCTGCCGCTCGGTTCGAAGGGCCTGCACGCTTACTTCGTGCACTCCTTCCACCTCGCCGCCGAAAACGAGGGCGATGTGCTGGCACGCGCCGATTACGGCGGGCCGGTCACCGCCGTCGTCGGCAAGGACACCGCGATCGGGACTCAGTTTCACCCCGAGAAGAGCCAGCGCTTCGGCCTGGCGCTGATCTCGAACTTTTTGAAGTGGAAGCCGTGAGCATGATCCCGCGGCCTCAGCTCCGGAGTGCGCGACGGCGCTGCTCCCCTCCCCCTTGCGGGGAGGGGTCGGGGGTGGTGGTCCGCGAGTCCGGCGCTTGTGGCTCACCCCCCACCCCGACCCTCCCCCGCAAGGGGGGAGGGAGTGAGTGTTTCCGATGATTCTCTTCCCTGCGATCGATCTCAAGAACGGCCAGTGCGTGCGGCTCGAACAGGGCGACATGGCGCGCGCCACCGTGTTCAATCTCGATCCCGCCGCGCAGGCGCAGAGCTTTGCGGCCCAGGGCTTCCAGTACCTGCACGTCGTCGATCTCGATGGCGCCTTCGCCGGCAAGCCGATGAACGCCCACGCGGTCGAGGCGATGCTGAAGGTGGTCAAGATGCCGGTGCAGCTCGGCGGCGGCATCCGCGACCTGAAGACGATCGAGGCCTGGCTGTCCAAAGGCATCGCCCGCGTCATCATCGGCACCGCCGCGGTGCGTGACCCGGCGCTGGTGAAGGAAGCCGCCAAGACGTTTCCGGGCCGCGTTGCGGTCGGTCTCGATGCCCGCGACGGCAACGTCGCGGTCGAGGGCTGGGCCGAGAGCTCGCAGGTGACCGCGCTCGACATCGCGCAGCGCTTCGAAGATGCCGGCGTGGCTGCCATCATCTTCACCGACATCGCCCGCGACGGCTTGCTCAAAGGCATCAACTGGGACGCCACCATTGCGCTGGCCGAGGCGATTTCGATCCCGGTGATCGCCTCCGGCGGCCTCGCCTCGATCGAAGACGTCAAGACGCTGCTCAGCCCGCGCGCCAAGAAGCTCGAAGGCGCGATCGCCGGGCGGGCGCTGTACGACGGCCGGCTCGATCCCACCGAGGCGCTGGCGCTGATCGGCGCCGCCAAGGCCGCGTAAGGACGCCGCGATGTTCAAGGTCCGCGTCATTCCCTGCCTCGACGTCAAGGACGGCCGTGTCGTCAAAGGCGTCAACTTCGTCGATCTGCGCGACGCCGGCGATCCGGTCGAGGCGGCGATCGCCTATGACGCTGCCGGCGCCGACGAACTCTGCTTCCTCGACATCACCGCCACCCATGAGAACCGCGGCATCATGCTGGATGTGGTACGGCGGACGGCGGAAGCCTGCTTCATGCCGGTGACGGTCGGCGGCGGCGTCCGCACCGTCGACGACATCAAGACCCTGCTGCGCTCCGGCGCCGACAAGGTCTCGATCAATTCGGCCGCGGTGGCGCGGCGCGAATTCGTCAAGGAAGCGGCCGAGAAGTTCGGCGATCAGTGCATCGTGGTGGCGATCGACGCCAAGCGGGTGCCGGGCCGCGACCGCTGGGAGATCTTCACCCATGGCGGCCGCAAGGGCACCGGGATCGACGCGATCGAGTTCGCCCAGGAAGTGGTGTCGCTCGGCGCCGGCGAGATCCTGCTGACCTCGATGGACCGCGACGGCACCAAGTCCGGATTCGATATTCCGCTGACCCGGGCAATCGCCGACAGCGTCGGCGTCCCGGTGATCGCCTCGGGCGGCGTCGGCAACCTCGATCACCTGGTCGACGGCATCCGCGAGGGCCACGCCACCGCGGTGCTGGCAGCCTCGATCTTCCATTTCGGCGAGTACACCATTCGTCAGGCCAAGGATCATATGGTCCAGGCCGGGCTGCCGATGCGGCTCGATCCCTAGCGTTACGTGGCGAGGGGCGGTCCTCTCGCACCAAGAACCGGCAGAGTTAGCGTATGGCCCGTTTCACCCTTCATGATCTCGCCGCGACGGTCGATGCCCGCGCGGCGTCCGGCGGCGAGAGCTCCTACACCAAGAAGCTGCTCGACAAGGGCCCCGAGCACTGCGCCAAGAAGTTCGGCGAAGAGGCGGTCGAGATGGTGATCGCGGCGGTCGAGAACGATCGCGGCCATCTGATCGCCGAGACTGCCGACGTGCTGTTTCACATGCTTGTGCTGTTGAAGTCGCGCGGCGTGAAGCTCGAGGAAGTCGAGGCCGCGCTGGCGCAGCGCACCTCGATGTCGGGCTTGGAGGAAAAGGCGTCGCGTAAGCGCGACTGACGGCATCGGCCGCAGCAAGCGGCCGCAATAACAATAAATCCCGCCACTCAAAACCAAGGCGAAGGGCCCGCGAGATGGACGCAAGGTCGGATCTGCACCCCTACAACCCGTACCGGGTTTTCTCGCGGTCGGAATGGGCGAGCATGCGTGAAGACACGCCGATGACGCTCGATGCCGCCGAGGTCGCGGCGCTCCGCTCGATGCACGACCGGCTCGACCTCAGAGAAGTCGAAGAGATCTATCTGCCGATGTCGCGCCTGCTGTCGATCCATGTCGCGGCGATGCAGCAGCTGTACTACGCACAGCGCCGCTTCCTCGGCGTGGTCGAGCGCAAGATGCCGTTCATCATCGGCGTTGCCGGCTCGGTGGCGGTCGGCAAGTCGACCACCGCGCGCGTGCTGCAGGCGCTGCTGGCGCGCTGGTCGCCGCGCCCCACCGTCGATCTCGTCACCACCGACGGCTTCCTTCATCCGAACGCGGTGCTGGAGCGCGCCGGCATCCTGCAGAAGAAGGGCTTTCCGGAGAGCTACGACCTGCCGGCGCTGCTCGGCTTCCTGTCCGACATCAAATCGGGCCGCCGCAAGGTCAAGGCGCCGATCTATTCGCATCTCACTTACGACATCGTGCCGAACAAGTTCACGGTGATCGACCGCCCCGACATCCTGATCGTTGAAGGCGTCAACGTGCTGCAGACCGGGCGTCTGCCGCGCGACGGCAAGGCCGTTCCGGTGGTGTCGGACTTCTTCGACTTCTCGGTGTATCTCGACGCCGACGAGCCGGTGCTGCGCGACTGGTACGTCCGCCGCTTTCTGGCGCTGCGCGACACCGCATTCCACGATCCGCGGTCGTACTTCCATCGCTACGCGGTGCTGTCCGACGAAGAGGCGACCGCGACCGCAATCGCGATCTGGGAACGCACCAACTTGGCCAACCTCGAAGACAACATCCTGCCGACCCGTCCGCGCGCGACGCTGATCCTGAAAAAGGGCGCCGATCACGTCGTGGATTCGGTGGCGCTGCGAAGGTTGTAGTCCTCGCAGGTTACTCAGCGTCATCCGCGGGCTTGACCCGCCTGCGTGGCCGAAGCCGCTTCGGCGCGGCGAAGGCCCGCGGATCCATCGCGCGCGCAAGCGCGCGTGACGATGTATTCTCTCGAAGACGATGGATTGCCGGGTCAAGCCCGGCAATGACGGACGTGTCGGGTGGATGAACCCTGCTACGCCGCGTGTCGCGACGCATCGGCGCCGAAATGCTCGATGTAGCGAGCGCTGATCGCCGACACCGGCAGGATGATCAGCACGTCGGTGGTGCCGAACTGATAGTCGATCACCGCGCCCTCGCCGATCGTGGCGCCGAGCCGCAGATAGCCTTTGATCAGCGGCGGCAGCTCGCGCAGCGCGGCCTTTTGATCGATCGCCTCTTTGGGCAGCCGGTTCATCTCGACATAGCGCGACGGATGCGCGCGGGCGCGCCAGGCTTCCGGCGCCGGCGCGTAGTGGTGCAGGAACGACAGCGGCAGCGCTAGGCGATCCGGATCGGTGCCGTCGAAGCTGGCGCAGCCGAGCATCACGTCGACGCCGTGCTGGCGCACGTAAGTCCAGATGCCATGCCACAGCAGTTCGACGGTGCGCTTGTTCCGATACGGCGGCAACACGCAGGAGCGGCCGAGTTCGAGAAAGCGCAGCTCCGGATGCCGGGTGATCAGTCCGCCGATATCGAACTCGCTCTCGGTGTAGAAGCCGCCATTGCGATTGGCGACGTCCTGACGGAGCAGCCGATAGGTGCCGACCACCGGCTGCTTGCCGCTCAGCGACGGCTTGGCGGCGTGATCGACCACCAAGAGGTGATCACAGATTGGATCGAACGCATCCTTGTCGCGCCGCGCCAGCATCGTCGGCGCGTCGGCAATCGCGGTGCCGTCCTTGTAGAACACCCGGTAGCGCAGCTTCTGGGCGCGCTTGACGTCCTGCTTGGTCTGCGCGAGCCGAACCTCGAGCGGCCCTAGGCGGCCCAGCGTCGCCGGCGACGGGCCGATCGGCTTGCCGGTCTCGGCCAGCTTGAGCGCGGGCTTGAACCAAGTAATTGCGGTTTGCGCGGCGGCTCCGGCGGTCTCCGGGCGCAGCAGCTTAATGAATTTCTTCGAACGGGCGAGATGGTCGGTGTGCATGGCGTCCTCGCGACCGCACCCGTCCCGAACGGAATCGCCGCGGCCTGATCGCACCAACAATCATGGCCGTTCAACAGCGGTGTGACGCGATGATTGCCGAACGATGACATCGCCGCCGACTTTGTTGTTAGCAGCGTCGTTCGGTATCTACTTGCCGTGTCAGGCAGTTTGCCGTGTGGCCGCCAGGTCGGCCAGAATCCCGGAGAGCCTGTCGGGATCGAGCGGCTTGATCAGGACGCCATTCATCCCGGCCGTCCGGCAGGCGTCGCGATCTTCCGCCAGCGTATTTGCGGTCAGCGCCAGGATCGGCACCCGCGTCCCCGTCTGCCCGGCTTCGTATCGCCTGATCTGCCGGGCGGCTTCGAGCCCGTCGAGGACCGGCATCTGCACATCCATCAGCACCAGATCGAACGGGGTGCCTGCCTGCCTCGCGGTTCGCCACGACGCGACGGCGCTGCGGCCGTCGCGGGCGATCTCGGCGCGATGCCCGAGCCGGCTCAGCAGCGCACGGATCAGCAGCGCGTTGATATCATTGTCCTCGGCGACCAGAATCGCGAGCCGGGCTTGCGGGACGGCAGGCGGCGCGTCCTGCAGGTCCGGCGGGTCGCCATCGGCGATATTCGGTGCTGCGACTTCGGCGAGCGCGCCGAGCCGCGTGGCCATCGAAACCGCGCGCAGCGGCTTCACCAGATAGCCGGTGAACGCGTCTGGCAGGCCCGGCAACAATTCGTGCCGCGCCGCGGGTGTCAGCATCACCAACCGATGCGTCGCATGCAGCGCTGCTTGTCGCGCCAGCGTCTCGAGGGACGCCGAACCGAACGCGTGGTCGATCAGCACCGCGTGCCAGCTCCGTTCCGCCAATCGCGCGACAGCGACATCGGCGTCGTGGCAGGTGCAGGTCGTTGCGCCCCAGCGCGCGAGGCGACGGGCGATCAGCGAGGCTTCGACGGCGTGCGGCGCGACGATCATCACCGATGCGCCGCGCAGGTCCGGCGGCTCCAAGGTCGCGGCTGCGCCGGCGTCTTCGGCTGCGACCAGCGGCAGCGTGACGGTGAAGGTGGTTCCCCGGCCCGGCGTGCTGTCGAGCGCGATCCGCCCACCCATCGCCGCGACGATGCGGTCGCTGATACTCAGGCCGAGGCCGGTGCCGCCAAAATGACGGGCGATGTCGGCATCGGCCTGTTCGAACTCGCGGAAGATCCGCGCCTGCGCGTCGGGCGCGATCCCGATCCCGGTGTCGCGGACGATCAGACGAAATTCGGCAGCTTGATCGCCGGGCTCGGCCGTCAACGTCACACCGCCGGCTTCGGTGAATTTGATGGCGTTGCCGCAGAGATTGAGCAGCACCTGTCGCAACCGGGCGGCATCGCCGATCAGACATGCCGGCAGCCGCTCGTCGATGTCGGCCGCGATTTCCAATCCGCGTGCCTGCGCCCGCGGCGCCAGCAGTTCGACGACGTCTTCGATCAGGTTGCCGAGGACGAACGGGCGGCGATCGAGCTCGATCTTGCCGGCCTCGACCCGCGCGTTGTCGAGCAGCTCGTCGGTCAATGCCAGCAGTGCTTCGCCCGAGGTTTTGACGGCCCTGGCATAGGTCGTCTGCTCGGCGGTCAGCGAGGTGTCGAGCAACAACCGGCTCATGCCGATGATGCCGTTCAGGGGCGTGCGGATTTCGTGCGACGCCATCGCCAGCAGCCGCGATCGGGCGCGGCTCGCTGGATCGCCGGTTGCCGGATCGTCGTCGCCTGCCGCATTCGAGCCGGACCGGTTGCCGTCCTTGATCGGCCGATCCGGCAATGCGCCATGTGAGCCGGTGAGCATTCGCAGGCGGTTCCGCATCCGGCGCAGCCGCATCGTCTGGATCGCGAGTGCCAGACAGGCCAGCGCGAACAGGAAGCTGGCGCCGATCGCAAACGTGTGCGGATCGTATCCTGAGATCTCCGGCGTGCTGCTGAGCAACAATCCATAGGCGCCGCCGAACCCGGCGGAAAACGCCATGGCGGCCCGGCCCGCCAGCACGATGCGCGGATGCCGGCGCGCCATCAGGCGCAGCCTCGACCTGATCCGCAGCTTCCCTGCCATCGTAGCTCCTGCATTTGCCGCCCTAGGCAACGCCGATCCTGGCGCCTTGGGTGCTGCAATCAGGTTGAAGGCTGTCCGGGTGGGCAGCCGCGCTGCAAAAAGGGTTGATGTTGCGTTAACTCCCGGGATCGATTTTCACGCCGCGCGGCGCAGGTCGTCGGCCAGCGCGCGATACGACAACGCTTCGGCCAGATGGACTCGCCCGATCCGGTCGCAGCCGTCGAGATCGGCGAGCGTTCGGGCGACCCGCAGCACCCGGTGATAACCGCGCGCCGACAGCCGCATGGTTTCGGCGGCCTCGTGCAGCAGTTTGAGGCCGGCGGAATCCGGCTGCGCGGTGGTTTCCAGAACCGCGGCCGGCGCTTCCGCATTGGTACGGACCTGTGGCAGGCCGATCGAGGCGTAGCGGGCGCGCTGCACCTCGCGCGCTGCAGCGACGCGAGCGGCGACTTCGGCGGAGCCTTCGGTCGGCGGCGGCAGGATCAGGTCGGCGGCGCTCACCGCCGGCACCTCGATCCGCAGATCGATCCGGTCCATCAACGGGCCTGAGATGCGCGACTGATAATCGGACGTACAGCGCTCGATCCTGCCGCGCTTGCAGGCGAACCCAGGCTCGAACGCCTGGCCGCAGCGGCAGGGGTTCATGGCCGCCACCAGCATCACCCGGGCCGGATAGGTGATGCGGTGATTGGCGCGCGATACCGAGACCTCGCCGGTCTCCAGCGGCGCCCGCAGCGAATCCAGCACCCGCGGATCGAACTCGGGCAGCTCGTCGAGAAACAGCACGCCCTGATGCGCCAGCGAGATCTCGCCCGGACGCGCCTTGATGCCGCCGCCGGTCAACGCCGCCATGCTGGCGGAATGATGCGGCGCGCGGAACGGCCGCCGCGACGTCAGTGCGCCGTCGCGGATTTCGCCCGCGACGGAAGCGATCATCGACACTTCGAGCAGTTCGGCCGGCGACAGCGGCGGCAGGATCGACGGCAGCCGCGCCGCCAGCATCGACTTGCCGGCTCCCGGGGCGCCGATCATCAACAAATGATGTCCGCCCGCGGCGGCGATTTCGAGCGCCCGCTTGGCGCTCTCCTGGCCCTTGATGTCGCGCAGGTCGATCCTCGACGGCTCCGCCTCCCGGACCCGCGGCTGCGGCCGGCCGAGCAGTTGCGAGCCTTTGAAGTGATTGGCGATCTGGATCAGGGAGCCGGCCGCGATGATCTCGATATCGGGGCTGGCCCAGGCTGCTTCGGAGCCGCAGGCGGCCGGACAGATCAGGCCGTGCTCGCGTCCGTTGGCGGCGATCGCCGCCGGCAGCACGCCGGCGACCGCTGCGATCGAGCCGTCGAGCCCGAGCTCGCCCAGCACGGTGAAGCCTTCGAGCGCGTCGGCCGGAATGGCGCCGATCGCGGCCATCAGCCCGAGCGCGATCGGTAGATCGTAGTGGCTGCCTTCCTTGGGGAGGTCGGCAGGAGCCAGATTGACGGTAATTCGCCGCGCCGGCAGCGCCAGCCCGGATGCGATCAACGCCGACCGCACCCGCTCGCGCGCTTCCGACACCGCTTTGTCGGCGAGTCCGACCACCGCAAAGGCCGGCAGCCCGGGCGACACCTGGACCTGAACATCGACGCTGCGCGCCTCGATGCCCTCAAAAGCCACGGTGGACACGTGCTGGACCATGACGCCTCTCCCGGTCCGAAACGCTAGCGCGGGCGCAGAACCCGCGCAAGAACATTAAGAGAACAAACCGGCGAGGGATCGCCCGCCGGTCCGGGGTCAGGCGCTGGTCTTGTGCCGGCTTTCCAGCGCGATCTCGGTCAGATCGACCTCGAGCCGCGCCATCATCAGGAGCTGGACGGCCGAAGGGATGCCGAGGTCTTCGGCCTGCTCGATCGCGCGGTTGATCGTCAGCGCCAGCGTGTCGATGCTGACCGCCTGCTGTTTGATCGGCGCATTGGCCGCATTGAGAACCACCGGCCGCGCTGCGCGGGGCTTGGACGAAGCGTTCATCGGATCACCTGAAATTCCGGAAGCGATTGGCGACGCACGGCCTCGAGACCGCGCCATTCCAGCGTTGGGCCGGGCACCGACCGGCGGCTGCAGATTCCGACCCAGGCCTCGTCATCGATGTCGACGATCACCGCGGTGGTCGAGAAGCCGTTGATGTCCTGGGGCAGACCGAGCGGCTTGGCCTTCCAGCCTTGATCCACCAGCCGGGGAAGCCACCAGGTTTCCAGCACGATGGTGAACGCCGACAGTCCGATCGACAGTCCGTATTCCATCGCGGCCGCCTGGATCACCGCCTCGGCGCGCGGTCCGCCATGTTCGCCGCGCTTGCGCGGCACCACGAAGATCCGCGACAGCTCGTAGGCGTCCGACCGGTGAACCGGGCCGGCGAGGGCCAGTTGAGGAAATACGTCGCTGAGCAGCGTGGGCGAGGTGGTCGGCACCATTCGCATGCCGGCGACGATCTCGTCGTTGTCGACGCCGAGCAGATACACCGCATCTTCGGTGTCGAACTGATCGATCTCGCGGCCGTCCGGCCGCGCCAGCTCTTTCCAGCCGCGTTCGACGACGTAGATCTGGTGCCGAATCCTGAAATAATTGTCGAGCAGACCGGCGTAGAGCGCCCGGTTCTCCCGACGGATGACATGAACCTGCATGCTGATTTTCCCTCCTGCAGTGGGGTCTGCGGGAGAGAACTGTGCAGGTGCGAACGGGAACCGAACTACTGTCCGATCGGACAGGTCACAGCCGGATCAATCCAAGCGTCAGCGCCTTGGCCACCGCAGCGGTGCGGTTGGCTGCGTCGAGTTTGCGAGCCGCCTCGATCAGATGAAATTTCACGGTGCGCTCGGCGATGCACAGGATCATCGAGATCTCCCAGGCGGTCTTGCCCTGGGCGGCCCATTGCAGGATCTCGCATTCCCGTGCGGTGAGCTTGTTGCGGCGGCCGGGCTTCGGCCGGCCGAGCGTGCGCAGGCGGCTGTGGGCGTAGATGCTGACGAGCTGCATCGCGCCCCGGGCCGCGGGGCTGAGATCAGGATCCTTGCCGGCCATGCTGATCGCGGCGCTGCCGTCGTCGTAGTGCAGCGGAATGCAATAGCCCTCGACCAGGCCGAATTCTGCCGCGCGGGTCATCACCCGATGCGCGGCCGGATCGCGGTCGCGGTCGTATGGCGCCTCCGACCAGACGAACGGATGCACCGTGCTGGCGACATGGCGCGGCACCGGGTCGACCGCGCTGAAATTCTCGCTGACGTAGAGGTCGAACCAGTCGCGCGGCCAGCCATTGGCCAGCGTCAATTCCGGCAGTCCGGCATTTCGCGACGGCAGTCCGGCTATGATGTAGGCGGTGAAGCCGCAGCTCGCGATCAGCGACTCGAACTGGCTGACCAGCGCCGGCGCATCCAGCCGTTCGACGGCATCGACGAATTCGAGCGCGCGCCGTCCCCAAAGCTGATCCTCGCCGACGATCATGCTGCCGCAACCTCCGATCCGATAACTGCCGGGCGCGAGGCCGGTTCGCCTGCCGTCGACCGAGCGACCACACCATAGCTTACCGCGGCGGTATCCACCACGCGCCGGATGCCTCGGCAGTCGTCGGCTGTTCGGATAGTGGACGCGCCGCTTAGTTGTGCGGCCAGTGCGGCCGACTGGCAAGAGGGACGTTCGGCGCGCCCGGGCCGAACCAGGCCGCGCACCCCGCCGGTCCGTCAGGCCCTTTTCGACGCGATGACGTCCCAGATCCTGGCTGCGATGTCGGGGCCGCCGAGCCGGGCGACGGCACGGATTCCGGTCGGCGAGGTGACGTTGATCTCTGTCAGGTAGCCGTCGATTACATCGATACCTACGAACAACAGCCCACGCTCGCGCAGTTTCGGACCAAGTGCCGCACAGATCTGTTGCTCGCGCGGCGACAGGTCGGTGGCCGCCGCGGCGCCGCCGCGGACCATATTTGAGCGAAGATCGTCGGCGGCCGGAACGCGGTTGACGGCGCCGGCGAACTCGCCATCGACCAGAATGATGCGCTTGTCGCCGTGCTTCACCTCCGGGAGGAAGCGCTGGATCACCCAGGGTTCACGGAAGGTGACCGCGAACATGTCGTACAGCGAGCCGAAATTGATGTCCTGCGGCAGCACCCGAAACACCGCAGCGCCCCCGTGGCCGTGCAGCGGCTTCATCACCACCGCACCGTGCTCGGCCCGGAACGCGTTGATCTCGTCCTTGTCGCGGCTGATCAGCGTCGGCGGCATCAGTTCGGTGAAGTCCATCACGAACAGCTTCTCCGGCGCATTCCTGACGCTGGCCGGGTCGTTGACCACCAGCGTGTGCGGGTGGATGCGCTCGAGCAGATGCGTCGAGGTGATGTACGCAAGGTCGAACGGCGGATCCTGACGCAGCAGCACCACGTCGAAGCTGCGCATGTCGACGCGCGCAGGCTCGCCCAGCGTGAAGTGATCGCCCTCCTGATCGCGCACCTTCAGGCTCTGCACCGATGCGATCACCTCGTTGCCGCGCAGCGACAATTTGTCGGGCGTGAAGTACGAGATCGAATGGCCGCGGGCCTGTGCTTCGAGCAGCAGCGCGAACGTCGAATCGCCACGGATGTTGATCCGCGCGATGGGGTCCATCTGGACGGCGACCTTCAATGTCATGTCGGGTGTTCCGGAGTTGGCAGGGCGGTGACGATGCGGCGGCGCGGCGATCCGGTCAAGCAGCCGGGCTCACGGCGTGGCGTCGAAGGCGCCGGGCAGATGCCGTGGCGCGGTGTCGGGCGAGATCAGAATGGCGTCGAAGCGCAGCTCGCTCATCGCGTGTTCGGGATGGCGGCTCAGCCACGCTTCGGCGGCCGCGACGATGCGGGCCTGCTGCCGCGGTGTCACCGCATAGGCGGCATCGTCGACATTGCGGCGCGCCTTGACCTCGACGAACGCCACCAGCGCGCCGCGCTGGGCGACGAGGTCGATCTCGCCGCAGCGGACCTTGAAGCGACGCGCCAGGATGCGGTAGCCCTGCCGTTCGAGATAATCGGCCGCGCTGGCTTCGGCCGACAACCCGGTCCGGAACGCGGCGAGTCGCGCCAGGACCGACCGGCGCGAGGGCTCGATCTTAGCCATCGTCGGTCTCGCGGCGTCGTGCCAGGGCGAGCGCGCGCGCGTAGATGTCGCGCCGCGGCCGGCCCGAAAGTTCGACGCCCTGCGCCGCCGCATCCTTGACGCTGTGCCGAGTCAATGCCTCCTCCAGCCAGCGATCGAGCGCGTCGTCGCTCATCACCTGCGCGGCCGGATCGGGCGGCGCGATCACCACCACGAACTCGCCACGGGTCTCCATCTCGTCGGCTCGCGCTGCGAGTTCGGCCAGCGGCGCGCGGCGCACCTCCTGGTGCAGCTTGGTGAGTTCGCGGCAGATCGCCGCTTCGCGCGCCTCGCCGAGCAGATCGGCGAGGTCGCGCACCGCGTTCTGAATCCGGCTGCCGGCTTCGAACAGCACCAGGGTCGCGTCGATCGCCGCAAGCTCGGCGAGGCGGGCGCGGCCAGCGCCCTGTTTGGGCGGCAGGAAGCCGCCGAAGAAGAACCGATCCGTCGGCAGCCCGGCGAGCGTCAACGCCACCATGACGGCGGAGGGGCCCGGCAAACTGATTACTTGGTGTCCGGCAGCGTACACGTCGCGCACCAGCTTGTAGCCGGGATCGGAAATCAGCGGCGTGCCGGCGTCGGACACCAGTGCGACAGAACCGCCCTGGCCGAGGATTTCGAGGAGCTTCGGCCGCGCCTGCGCGGCATTGTGCTCGTGATACGGTTTCAGCCGCGCCGAGATGCCATATCGTTCGAGCAGGCGATGCGTGATTCGTGTATCTTCGCAGGCGATCAGATCGGCGCCGGCCAGTGTTTCCAGCGCACGCAAGGTGATATCGCCGAGATGGCCGATCGGCGTCGCCACCAGATGCAGACCGGGCGTCGCGCGCGGTGCGACCAGACGCTGCCCGGCGATCAGGAAGGTTCGCGCGTCGGGCTCCGATGGGTCGGACGACGGGACGGAGATCTGTGGTTTGACGCGCATCGGACCGGCTTGATGGTCATCCTGGAGGGCATGAACGAGGCGGGATGATCGAAAACGACGGCACAGTGATTTGTCCGGCGCCGCTAACCAGCATAGACCTATTGGCCCGGTTAATCATTGGCCGACATTGTGATGAAATCTCCGGCGAAAGCCCCCGCGGGCCGATCGTTCGGAAGACGACACGGGATCCGGCGCTGCGCCGGACTGCCGCAAGAGATGGCATGGGAAGCTTGCACGATCCACACACGAAACCGTTGCGAACCACACGCCGCGCCGCACTGGGCCTGATCCTCGGGGCCCCGCTGCTGAGCGCCTGCTCCGGCGTCCAGCAGACCCTGAGCGACCGGTTCGGCCAGTCGCAGCCAGCGACCGGGCCCGCTCAGCAGCCGACTGCGGTCGGCAACGGCCGGGTCAAGGTCGGGCTGGTGCTGCCGCTGTCGGCACCCGGCAATGCCGGTGTCGCCGCGCAGTCGATGAAGAATGCCGCCGAGATGGCGCTGGCTGAATTCCACAATCCCGACGTTCAGTTGCTGATCAAGGACGACGGCGGCAATCCGCTCGGCGCCCAGTCGGCGACCCAGCAGGCCCTCGACGAAGGCGCCGAAATCATTCTCGGGCCGTTGTTCGCGCAGTCGGTTCCGGCGGCCGCGCAGGCGGCGCGGGCGCGCGGCGTCACGGTGATCGCGTTCTCGACCGATTCCAGCGTTGCCGGCCGCGGCGTCTATCTGCTGAGCTTCCTGCCGGAATCCGACGTCAACCGGATCGTCGGTTACGCCGGCAGCATCGGCAAGCGTTCCTACGCGGCGCTGCTGCCGGACAATGCCTACGGGTCGGTGGTCGAGGCCGCCTTCAAGCAGATCGCCAACCAGAAGGGCGGGAGGATCGTCGCGTTCGAGAAGTACGGCGCCGATCGCAGTGGCCCGGCGCGCTCGATCGCCGCCTCGCTCGGCAATGCCGATGCACTGCTGCTCGCCGACGACGGCGACGCGCTGGCCGGCATCGCTGAGACGCTGACCGCCTCCGGGGCCGATTTGAAGCGCGTGCAGCTTCTCGGCACCGGGCTGTGGGACAATCCGCGGGTGTTCTCGACCCCGGCGCTGCAGGGCGGCCTGTTCGCGGCGCCCGACCCGTCCGGCTTCCGAGCGTTTTCGGGCCGGTATCGTACCCGCTACGGCCAGGATCCGGTCCGCACCGCGACGCTCGCCTATGACGGCGTGGCGCTGGTGGCGGCGCTGTCACGCACCCAGGGTCCGCAGCGGTTCTCGAGCGAAACGCTGACGAACCCGTCCGGCTTCGCCGGCATCGATGGGCTGTTCCGGTTCAGGGCCGACGGTACCAACGAGCGCGGCTTGGCGGTCATGAAGGTCGCTACCGGCGGCGCGCAGGCCGTCGCCGGCTCGCCGAAGAGTTTTGGAGCGTAGCGCGGTCTCATCTCGTTCCGGGTTCGCACCTCGCCGGTGCGCCCCGGGAACCACACCTGGGGTGCCGACTACGCCGCCAGATCGGCCACCACGGCGTCGAGCACCGGGAAGCCCTCTTGCGTCACGCGCAACCGGCCGTCGGCATCGACCGCGATCGCGCCCTCTTCGCGCAGCAGCGCGATCCGCGATGGATCGAGCGGCCGTCCCGACAGCGCCTGATAGCGCCGCGGATCGATGCCCTCGGCGAGCCGCAGCCCCATCAGCAGAAATTCGTCGGCGCGCTCCTCGCTGGTGAGGCGTTCGTCGGCGATCACACCGTGGCCGGTGGCTTCCACCCGCATCAGCCAGCTCTCGGGCCGTTTTTCGGTGGCGGTGGCGTAGCGTGCGTTGCCGATATCGAGCCGGCCATGGGCGCCGGGACCGATTCCGGCATATTCCTGGCCGCGCCAGTAGATCAGATTGTGCCGGCATTCCGCGCCCGGGCGGGCGTGGTTGGAGATCTCGTAGGCCGGCAGGCCGAGGTTGGCGCAGACCGTCTGGGTGACGTCGTACAGGGCCCGCGCCTCGGCCTCGTCCGGTGTCGGCAGCTTGCCGGCTCTGTGCAGGGCGTAGAACGGCGTGTCGGGCTCGATGGTGAGCTGATACAGCGACAGATGCTCGGCGGCCTCGCCGATCGCATAGCGCAGTTCGGCTTCCCACATCGCCGCGGTCTGGCCGGGCCGCGCATAGATCAGGTCGAACGAGTAGCGGTCGAACGCCGACTTGGCGATCGCCACCGCATTGATGGCTTCTTCGGCCGAATGCAGCCGTCCGAGCGCCTTCAGCGAGGCGTCGTCGAGCGCCTGCACGCCGAGCGAGACCCGGTTGACGCCGGCCGCCCGATAGCCGCGAAAACGCGTCGCCTCGACGCTGGTCGGATTGGCCTCGAGCGAGACTTCTGCACCCGGTTCGACGTGCCAGTGCCGGGCGATGGCGTCGAGGATCGCCGCCACGGTCGACGGCTGCATCAGGGATGGCGTGCCGCCGCCCAGGAAGATCGAGCTGACCTGGCGCGGACCGATCCGCTCCGCGGTGGTGGCGATCTCGCGCGCGAAGCCGCGGGCGAACCGCTCCTCGTCGATCGCGGCGTGGCGGACATGGCTGTTGAAGTCGCAATACGGGCACTTCGACAGGCAGAACGGCCAGTGCACGTAAACGCCGAAAGCTGGATCGGGGCTAGCCCGCAAGGCAGATCTCCGCCAGTTTGACGAACGCCTTGGCGCGATGCGACAGGCCGAGGCCGAGCGGCGGCAGGCCGTGCTTCTCGACGCTGGTCATCTCGCCGAAGGTTCGGTCGTGCCCGTCGGGCAGGAAAATCGGATCGTAGCCGAACCCGGCTGTCCCACGCGGTGGCCACACTAAAGTACCGCCGGCGTGCGCCTCGACCTCCTCGACGTGCCCATCAGGCCAGGCCACACACAGCGCCGACACGAAATGCGCGGTGCGCCGCTCCGGCGCGGTGGCGCCGCGTTCCTGCAGCAGCCGTTCGATCTGCGCCATGGCAGCGCCGAAGTCCTTAGTCTCGCCGGCCCAGCGTGCGGAATATATTCCCGGGGCACCGCCGAGCGCATCGACTGCCAGTCCGGAATCGTCGGCAAACGCCGGCAGTTGCGCGGCCCTGGCGGCGGCTTCGGCCTTGATCCGGGCATTGGCCTGGAAGCTGTCGCCGGTCTCGTCCGGCTCGGCGAGGCCGAGCTCGCCGGCGGAGATCGCTTCGATGCCGTAAGGAGCCAAGAGCTCGCGCATCTCGGCCAGCTTGCCGGGATTATGGGTGGCGATCACGAGCTTACCGGTGATTCGACGATGCATAGCGGTGTCAGCCTAGCTCAGCGCGCGCTGCGAAGAGGTTGCAGGAATGACTCACCCCACCGCCATTTTCTGCAGATCCACCAGCCTGGCGACGCCCTTCTGGGCGAGCGCCATCAGCTTGAGGAACTCGTCCTGCGAGAACGGCGTGCGCTCTGCGGTGCCCTGCACCTCGACCAGGCGGCCGTCGCCGGTCATCACGAAATTGGCGTCGGTCTCGGCCTCGGAGTCCTCGGCATAGTCGAGATCCAGCACCGGGGTGCCGTTGTAGATGCCGCAGGAGATCGCCGCGACGTTGTCGCGGAGCACCTGGGTCTTGATCATGTTGCGAGCCTTCATCCAGTTCAGGCAGTCGGCGAGCGCGACCCAGGCGCCGGTGATCGAGGCGGTGCGGGTGCCGCCGTCGGCCTGCAGAACGTCGCAGTCCACCGTGATCTGACGCTCGCCTAGCGCCTCGAGATCGACGATGGTGCGCAGCGAGCGGCCGATCAGGCGCTGAATCTCCACGGTGCGGCCATTCTGCTTGCCGGCCGAAGCCTCGCGCCGGGTGCGTTCCAGCGTGGCACGCGGCAGCATGCCGTATTCGGCCGTCACCCAGCCGCGGCCCTGGCCCTTCAGCCACGGCGGCAGCCGCTCTTCCAGGGTGGCGGTCACCAGCACATGGGTGTCGCCGAACTTCACCAGGCAGGAGCCCTCGGCATATTTGACGACGCCGCGTTCCAGCGACACGGCGCGCAATTCGTCGGGCGCACGGCGGCTCGGCCGCATGGGGGACCTCCATCTATGGCAGGGGGGAAGAACAATGTTGCGCTGCTTTTAGGGGGCCGCAGCCGCAGCGGCAAGGGTTGTGGGCCAAAGCCCTGCGCTCCCCGCTTGTAACCGGGCCGAAGCGACGACAAATTAAGGGGATTACGGAGGACAATTTGGCTCAGCACGACCCGATCGGCCTGATCGCGCCCAATGCCGGCCTTGCCCAGCTCAACGAGCGCTCGCGGGAGATTTTTCGTCAGATCGTCGAAAGCTATCTCGCGACCGGTGAGCCGGTCGGCTCCCGCAACATTTCCCGTCTGATTTCCGTCCCGCTGTCGCCGGCTTCGGTGCGCAACGTGATGGCCGATCTCGAACAGCTCGGCCTGATCTACGCCCCGCATACCTCGGCCGGCCGGTTGCCGACCGAACTCGGTCTGCGATTCTTCGTCGATGCCCTGATGCAGGTCGGCGACCTCACCGAGCCGGAGCGACAGTCGATCCAGGCGCAGCTATCGTCGGTCGGTCGCGCCCACACGGTCGAAGCCGCGCTCGGCGAGGCGTTGACACGGCTGTCCGGCCTGACGCGGGCCGCCGCGGTGGTGCTGACCGCAAAGGCCAATGTCCGGCTCAAGCACATCGAATTCGTTCGGCTGGAGCCGGAGCGGGCGCTGGTGATTCTGGTGGCCGAAGACGGTCAGGTCGAAAATCGTGTGCTGACGCTGCCGCCGGGTGTGCCGTCGTCGGCGCTGGTGGAGGCCGCCAATTATCTTAACGCGAGGATCCGGGGCCGGACGTTGGCGGAGGCGCGGCTCGAGCTCGAATCGCTGATGGTCCAGAACAAGGCTGAACTGGATCAGCTCACCCAGAAGGTCATCGCGGCCGGCGTCGCGAGCTGGTCGGGCGGCGACGGCGACGACCGGCAATTGATCGTGCGCGGCCACGCCAATCTGCTCGAAGACCTGCATGCGCTCGACGATCTGGAGCGGGTGCGGCTATTGTTCGACGATCTCGAGACCAAGCGCGGGGTGATCGATCTGCTCGGCCGCGCCGAAAGCGCCGACGGCGTCCGGATCTTCATCGGCTCGGAGAACAAGCTGTTCTCGCTGTCGGGCTCGTCCACCATCATCGCGCCTTACAGCGACGGGGCCGGCCACATCGTCGGCGTGCTCGGCGTGATCGGGCCGACCCGGCTGAACTATGCGCGGGTGATCCCGATGGTCGATTACACCGCGCGGATCGTCAGCCGGATGCTGGGCGGCTGATTTTCCGAAACTTGATTTTCGCGCCGCAAACCACGATATCCCGGCCAGCTCTCCCGTAACGATCCAGAGATTTTTCAAGAAGGTAGCGTGATGACCGAGACTGATGGACAGAAGGACAACAACCAGGACACGGCGCAGGCCGCCGCCGATCCGGTCGTTTCCAAGCCGTACATCATGCCGGACGACCCGGAAGAAGGATCGAACGAGGCGCTGGTGCGCGAGGCTGCGGATGCGCGCGACAAGATGCTACGCACGCTGGCCGAGATGGAGAACCTGCGCAGGCGGACCCAGAAGGAGGTCGCAGACGCCCGTACCTACGGGGTAACGTCGTTCGCGCGCGACGTGCTCGATATCGCCGACAATCTGCAGCGCGCGCTCGATGCGGTGCCGGCCGACGCCCGCGCCAACGCCGAGCCCGGCCTCAAGGCCCTGATCGAGGGTGTCGAGCTGACCGAGCGCTCGCTGCTCAACGCGCTGGAAAAAAACGGCGTCAAGAAGTTCGACCCTAAGGGCCAGAAGTTCGATCCGAATTTCCAGCAGGCGATGTACGAAGTGCCGGATCCGTCGGTGCCGGCCGGCACCGTTGTGCAGGTGGTACAGGCCGGCTTCACGATCGGCGAACGGGTGCTGCGCCCGGCGCTGGTCGGAGTGGCCAAGGGCGGCGCCAAGGCTGCGCCAAGCGACGGCGGCACCGAGGCCGGCAGCGCCGGCTGATTCGATTCGCGGCTTCGGCCCGTGCCGGAGCCGCACCGCTCGCCAGGCTCAACAAATGGTCTGAGAGAACAAACGGCGCGCGGTTGCGTACGTCGTTCGGTGCCGATCAGCGCGGCTGCAGTCCGTCGCGCACTTTGCGGAAGCGCGGAAAGGCCTCCGCCCACTGCTCCTTCGGTGACGAACCGATCACCCGCATCGCCACATTGGCGCTGCCGAAGCGCAGCCATTGCACCACGGTCACCGGCGTATTGTCCTTGCCGCTGACGCCGGTGATCCGGGTCTCGAATCCCTGGGCGCCGTCGATCCGCATCGGCTCCGACATGGTGATCTTGCCGTCGCGTAGTCCGGGAATCGCTTCGGCGGCCTGCTGGGCGAAGCGGGCGCGGTCGTCGGTCTTTTCAGGCACCGAGCCGATCAACCCCAGCACCATGAACGGTCCGGTCTCGACCGCCTCCTCGTTGCCGTCGGTCAGCAGCAGCGCGACGCCGGGCGCCAGCGTCCGCACCGTCTTGAAATCTCCGAGCTCGCGGACCTTGAACGGCATCTGGGCGATCTGCTCGTCGGCCGGCACCTGCTGGCGGACCGAGACCGATGCCAGCATCTTCTTGACCGCCTCGTCCGAATACGTCTCGGATTTGACAGCGGCGACCTGCACCGCGACGTACCCGGAAAACAGCTTGCTGCCCGGCACGATCATCGAGTAGCGACGGACCTTGTCGGGGCCGATCACGGCGTCCTCGGCGGTGAAATAGCCGCTGCCGGCGGGAGTCTCGATCTTCTCCGGCTTGACGTTGCCGAGCGAGCCCTCGGGCGCCGCTTTGAACGCGGCATCGACCTTTTCGAAGGCCGGGCCCGGCAGCTCCGAGACCAGCACCTTGACGCCGTGGTCGTCGGATTCAAAGCCCAGGAAGGCATTGGATTGGGTCAGCCCTGGCATCGGCACGATGCCGACCCGGATGCCGCGTGGGTAGACCGTGTCGGCAGCCACCGCATGGGTCGCGGCGACCGACAGCAGGGCAATCGCAAACAGGCGCGCTATCTGTCTCATGGCGAGTGTCCTGAGGCCGCATTGAGGCCGTTGTTTGGTGGGGCATCGACCGCCGGGGCGCGGCAAATCGGTCGGTCGGCAACCTCGATGATGCGCTGCCGGCGCCGACCCCGCAAGCTGCACTGCAGCGCGCTAACGCGGTGTTTCGTAACGATTCGTAAAGCCCATGATTTCGTGATCGAAACACCGCAACGGTCCTTGCGGACCCGACCCCCCCTCCTATATCAGGCTCACCGCCGCCAAATCGCGAGCAATTGAATTTTCTTGGGGGTTTGGACCGGTGCGCCGTCAGGGCCCGTCCAACTCGCCGCAAAAAGAAGGATGTGAACACCATGGGAAAGGTCATTGGTATCGACCTTGGCACCACGAATTCGTGCGTCGCCGTAATGGATGGTAAGTCTGCCAAAGTCATCGAGAACGCCGAGGGTATGCGCACCACCCCGTCGATCGTCGCGATCACCGACGACGGCGAGCGTCTGGTCGGCCAGCCGGCGAAGCGTCAGGCGGTCACCAATCCCGAGCGCACCTTCTTCGCGGTGAAGCGCCTGATCGGCCGCCGCTACGACGACCCGATGGTCGAAAAGGACAAGGGCCTCGTCCCCTACAAGATCGTCAAGGCCTCGAACGGCGACGCTTGGGTCGAAGCCGACGGCAAGACCTATTCGCCTTCGCAGGTCTCGGCCTTCATTCTGCAGAAGATGAAGGAGACCGCGGAAGCCCATCTCGGCCAGAAGGTCGATCAGGCCGTCATCACCGTTCCGGCGTACTTCAACGACGCCCAGCGCCAGGCCACCAAGGACGCCGGCAAGATCGCCGGTCTCGAAGTGCTGCGCATCATCAACGAGCCGACCGCGGCCGCGCTGGCCTACGGTCTCGACAAGGCCAAGACCGGCACCATCGCGGTGTACGACCTCGGCGGCGGCACTTTCGACGTCTCGATCCTGGAGATCGGCGACGGCGTGTTCGAGGTGAAGTCGACCAACGGCGACACTTTCCTCGGCGGTGAAGACTTCGACATGCGTCTGGTCAACTACCTCGCCGACGAATTCCAGAAGGAGCAGGGCATCGACCTGCGCAAGGACAAGCTTGCGCTGCAGCGCCTGAAGGAAGCCGCCGAAAAGGCCAAGATTGAGCTGTCGTCGACGACGCAGACCGAGATCAACCTGCCGTTCATCACTGCGGACCAGTCCGGTCCGAAGCATCTGACCATGAAGCTGACCCGCGCCAAGTTCGAAGCGCTGGTCGACGATCTGGTGCAGAAGACCATCGAGCCGTGCCGCAAGGCGCTGAAGGATGCCGGCCTCACCGCCGGTGAGATCAGCGAAGTGGTGCTGGTCGGCGGCATGACCCGCATGCCGAAGGTCCAGGAGGTGGTGAAGCAGTTGTTCGGCAAGGAGCCGCACAAGGGCGTCAACCCGGACGAAGTCGTGGCGATCGGCGCGGCGATTCAGGCCGGCGTGCTGCAGGGCGATGTCAAGGACGTGCTGCTGCTCGACGTCACCCCGCTGTCGCTGGGCATCGAGACGCTGGGTGGCGTGTTCACCCGCATCATAGATCGCAACACCACGATCCCGACCAAGAAGAGCCAGGTGTTCTCGACCGCCGAAGACAATCAGAACGCGGTCACCATCCGGGTCTTCCAGGGCGAGCGTGAAATGGCGGCCGACAACAAGATGCTCGGTCAGTTCGACCTGATGGGCATTCCGCCGGCACCGCGCGGCATGCCGCAGATCGAGGTGACGTTCGACATCGACGCCAACGGCATCGTCAACGTCTCGGCCAAGGACAAGGCGACCGGCAAGGAGCAGCAGATCCGCATCCAGGCTTCTGGCGGTCTGTCCGACTCCGAGATCGACAAGATGGTCAAGGACGCCGAAGCCAACGCGGCCGAGGACAAGAAGCGCCGCGAGGCGGTCGACGCCAAGAACCACGCCGACGCGCTGGTGCACTCCACCGAGAAGGCTCTGGCCGAGCACGGTTCGAAGATCGACGAAGGCGAGCGCCGCAGCATCGAGGACGCGCTCAGCGATCTGCGTGAAGCGCTGAAGGGCGATGATGCCGAGGCAATCAAGGCCAAGAGCAACACCCTTGCGCAGGCTTCGATGAAGCTCGGCGAAGCGATGTACAAGCAGGCCGAAGCCGGCGGCGGCGCTCAGCAGGCCGGCAAGGACGACGTGGTCGACGCGGAATTCACCGAAGTCGACGACGACAAGAAGAAGTCGGCGTAAGTCACCTCCGACGGAGACTTCGCGACGAGGACCATGCCCCCATCTGACGAACGCCATCCGCGGTCATCAGGTGGGGGTTGTCTTGTAAGGCGTGCCGATCCCGGTTCGGGGCTGGTCGCCGGCCGTGGCGGGCGCTCCCTCGGATCGTCTTTCACCGGCATGAAAGCTGCACGAGCCCGGCGCTGAACGGGTCGAATTCCAGCAGGTTTGACGGATGTCCACCACCAAGCGTTGCTACTACGAAACCCTCGAAGTCGAGCGCAACGCCGACGATTCGACGCTGAAAAGCGCTTTTCGTAAGCTCGCGATGAAATGGCACCCGGACCGCAATCCGGGCGATCCGCAGTGCGAGATCAAGTTCAAAGAGATCAACGAAGCCTACGAAGTGCTCAAGGACGGTGATAAGCGCGCCGCCTACGACCGCTACGGACACGCCGCCTTCGAGCAGGGCGGCTTCGGCGGCGGCGCCGGCTTCGGTACGGGGTTCGCCTCCTCGTTCTCCGACATCTTCGAAGATCTGTTCGGCATGGCCTCCCAGCGCGGCCGTGGCACCGGGCGCGAGCGCGGTGCCGACCTGCGCTACAATATGGAGATCACGCTCGAGGATGCCTTCAAGGGCAAGACCGCGCAGATCGAAATTCCGGTCTCGGTGACCTGCGAGGCTTGCTCCGGCACCGGCGCCAAGGCCGGCACCAAACCGAAGACCTGCTCGACCTGCGGCGGCGCCGGCCGGGTTCGCCAGGCCCAGGGCTTCTTCACGCTCGAACGCACCTGCCCGAGCTGCCAGGGCCGCGGCCAGACCATCGAGGATCCCTGCCCGTCCTGCACCGGCTCCGGCCGGGTCACGCGGGAGCGGACGTTGTCGGTCAACATTCCGCAGGGCGTCGAAGACGGCACTCGGATCAGGCTCGCCGGGGAAGGCGAAGCCGGGTTGCGCGGCGGTCCGCCCGGCGATCTCTACATTTTCCTGTCGCTCGCCAATCACGCCATCTTCCAGCGCGATGGCGCCGATCTGCACTGTCGGGTGCCGATCTCGATGGTCACGGCGGCGCTCGGGGGCGAATTCGAAGTCCCGACCATCGACCGCGGCAAGACCAAGGTCAAAGTGCCGAGCGGCACTCAGACCGGGCGACGCTTCCGGATCGGCGGCAAGGGAATGCCTGTGCTGCGTTCCCGGCAGGTCGGCGACATGTACGTCCAGGTGGTGGTGGAAACCCCGCAGAACCTGACCAAGAAACAGCAAGAACTGCTGGCCGAGTTCGAAAAATTGTCGTCAGGTGAAACCCAGCCCGAAGCCGTGGGTTTCTTCTCCAAGGTCAAAGAATTCTTTGGCTCGCGTGCGAGCGCTCCCTGACGGTCGTCTAACTTGACCGCTTGGGAAGCGGCCTATACTTGTGGATGTAACAAAAATTTGACACTGGGCCGCGTTTTCCCGGTTGGTAGCTGAATGGCTTTGCAGTCGTCCGTTCGCGCGTTCAAGAAGCCGGCCCGTCCGCTCGACGACGAGGTCCGCTTTCTGCGCTCTTGGATCGAGAAGCCGTTGCGGATGGGTGCCGTGATGCCATCCGGCCGGCTGTTGGCCCGCACCATGGCGCGCTACGTCGATATCGATTCCAACGGCCCGGTGATCGAACTCGGACCGGGTACTGGGGCGATCACCAGCGCTCTGGTCGAGCATGGCGTCGACCAGAAGCGTCTGGTTCTGCTCGAATTCGATCCCGGGTTCTGCGCACTGCTGCGTGAGCGGTTTCCGCAGGCCAAGGTGGTGCAGGGCGACGCCTATCGGCTGCGCGACTCGCTGTGGGATGCGCTCGACGTGCCCGCCACTGCGGTCGTATCCGGGCTGCCGCTCGTCACCAAGCCGATGCTGACGCGGATGAAACTGATACGCGATGCCTTCAATCTGCTCGAACCCGGCGCGCCGTTCGTGCAGTTCACCTATTCGGTTGCGCCTCCGATTCCGAAATCACTGTCCGGCGTCGCCACCGAAGCCTCCGAGCGGATCTGGATGAATGTTCCGCCGGCGCGGGTTTGGGTTTACCGCAAGCGCTGAGCGCCGCGGGCAGCTCCGCTTCCTCTTACCCCTCCATTCCCTGACAGCATCCGGCGCTAGATCATTCCGGCGGCCTTGATCGAAGGCTTGCAGTGGGAGATACCGGGTCATGTCCGCGGTTAAGATCCTGATCATACCCGGCTCGTTGCGCACCGGCTCGCACAATGTGCGGCTGGCCGCCGCCGCTGCGCGCGAACTGGCGCGCGCCGACGTCGACGCGACGTGGCTGTCGCTCGCGGACTATCCGTTGCCGATCTACGATGCCGACCTCGAGGCAAAGTCCGGCGTGCCGAAGAACGCCGTCGGCCTGAAGCGGATGATCGGCGCGCACCATGGCGTGCTGATCGTCAGTCCCGAATATAATTCGGCGCCGCCGCCGCTGCTGAAAAATGCGATCGACTGGGTGTCGCGGGTCGCCGATCCGCACGAAGCCCCGGGGCAGGTATTTCGCGACCGCGCCTTCGCGCTCGCCGCTGCTTCCGAAGGCAAGCTCGGCGGCGCCCGCTGCCTCGCCGCGCTGCGGCTGATTCTGACCGGCTGCCGCGCACCGGTGATTCCCAATCAGCTCGCGCTGTCGTTCGCTCACATGGCCTATGACGACGACAGGCTCAAGCTCCCCGCCGACAGCGCTGCCCTGCAGGCGATGGTCCGGCAATTGATCGATTTCGCCCAGCAGATGATGAGGTAACGAGTTCATGACGACAGCCGACATCCCTGACCGCGACCGGCTGATCGTCGCGCTCGATCTGCCTGATCTGCGCGTTGCGGAGGCGATGGTCGACCGTCTCGGCGACAGCGTCACTTTCTACAAGATCGGCTATCAGCTCGCTTATGCGGGCGGGTTGCCGCTCGCCCGCGCGCTGGTCGGCGCTGGCAAGCAAGTGTTCGTCGATCTCAAGCTGCACGACATCGGCAACACCGTCGCACGCGGCGTCGAAAGCCTGAGCCATCTCGGCGCCAGCTTTCTCACGGTCCATGCCTATCCGCAGACCATGAAGGCCGCGGTGGAAGCGCGCGGCTCCTCAAAGGTCAAGATCCTCGCCGTCACGGTGCTGACTTCCTACGACGACCACGACCTCGCCGACGCCGGCTATCGGTTCGGCGTGCGGGATCTAGTCGAAGCGCGGGCGCGGCAGGCGCTGGCGATCGGCGTCGATGGTCTGGTGTGTTCATCGGAGGAAGCCGCCCATCTGCGCGGCATCGTCGGGCCTGAGATGGCGCTGGTTACGCCGGGGATTCGCCCCGCCGGCGCCGCGGCGGGCGACCAGAAGCGGATCATGACGCCGGCCAGGGCGATCGCCGCCGGCGCCAGCCATCTGGTGGTCGGCCGGCCAGTGCTGGAGGCGCCGGATCCCAAGGCCGCTGCGGATGCGATCGTCGCCGAGATCGCCGCTGCACGCGGATCATAACGAACTGCAAAGGGAGAGCTCAGAGATGCCGAAGGGTTATTGGGTGGGGCGGATCGATGTGCACGATCTCGACGGTTACCGCCGCGATTACGTCGCCCACAACGGCGCGGTGTTCGCCAAATACGGCGCCAAATTCCTGACCCGCGGCGGCACTTACGAGGCCAAGGAGGGACAGGCGCGGTCCCGCAACGTTGTGATCGAATTCAAGGACTACGAGACCGCGCTGGCCTGCTACAACTCGCCGGAGTATCAGGCGCTGATCAAGGCGCGGGCGCCATTCTCCGAGGGCGAGATCGTCGTCGTCGAGGGGTATGACGGTCCGCAGCCGTCCTGATCCCCACGGCGGAGCCGAGCTGTCCGCCCGTCTCCGAGTTGCCGCGCCACAGACCGGCCGCTATACGGCGGCGTTCAACACGAGGATGCTGAGCCGATGTCCGAGATGCGCCTGATCGTTGCCGGAGCCGGCGGCCGCATGGGCCGGGCGCTGACCCGTGCCATCAGCGAGACCGACGGCGTGGTGCTGACCGGCGCGCTCGAGTCGCCGAATTCCGAGCTGCTCGGCCAGGACGCCGGCACCCTCGCCGGCCTGTCCGCCAACGGTGTGCTGCTGTCGGCCGACCTGTGGTCGCTGTCGGCGAATGCCGACGGCATCGTCGATTTCACCGTGCCGCAGGCGACCATCGCCAATGTGGCGATCGCGGCGCAGCGCGGTATCGCCCATATCATCGGCACCACCGGACTGTCGGCTTCCGACAACGCGGTGATCCAGAGCGTCACCAATCGTGCCGTGGTGGTGAAGTCCGGCAATATGAGCCTCGGCGTCAATCTGCTGGCCGCCATCGCCAAGCGCGTGGCGCAGTCGCTCGATGACAGCTTCGACATCGAGATCGTCGAAATGCATCACCGCGCCAAGGTCGACGCGCCGTCCGGTACGGCGCTGCTGCTCGGCGAAGCGGTGGCGGCCGGCCGTAAGATCGACCTCGCCACTCACTCCGCGCGCGGCCGCGACGGCCTCACCGGCGCCCGCAAGCCCGGTGACATCGGTTTCGCGTCGCTGCGCGGCGGCACCGTGACCGGCGATCACACCGTGATCTTCGCCGGCGCCTCGGAGCGGATCGAACTCACCCACAAGGCCGAAGATCGCATGATCTTCGCTCACGGCGCGCTGACGGCGGCGCGCTGGGCCAAGGACAAGAAGCCAGGCTTGTACTCGATGGCCGATGTGCTCGGCCTCGGCGATATCTGAGGTCCGCGCCGATTAGTTGAGCCATCCTGAGGGGGCCGTTCGGCCCGCCCTCGGCAGCGCGCTGTGCTCAATTAATCCTAGCCGATCAGCGATTTGCCGGTCATCTCGGTCGGCTGCGGCAACTCCATCAGCTTGAGCAGCGTCGGGGCGAGATCGGAGAGCTGGCCGTCGGACAGCGGGCCGTCGTGGCCGACCAGCAGCACCGGCACCGGATTGGTGGTGTGCGCGGTGTGCGGCCCGCCGGTTTCCGGATCGCGCATCATTTCGCAATTGCCGTGGTCGGCCGTGACCAGCAGCGCGCCGCCGGCCTTGCGGATCGCCGCGACAATGCGGCCGAGCTGGGTGTCGACCGTCTCGACCGCCTTGATCGCCGCGGGCAGGCTGCCGGTATGGCCGACCATGTCCGGATTGGCGAAGTTGAGGACGATCAGGTCGTACTTGCCGGATTCGATTGCCGCGACGGCCTTATCGCCGAGCTCCGGCGCCGACATTTCCGGCTGCAGATCGTAGGTTGCGACCTTCGGCGACGGCACCATGATCCGGTCTTCGCCCGGATAAGGCACTTCCTCGCCGCCATTCAGGAAGTACGTGACGTGCGGATACTTCTCCGTCTCCGCCATCCGAAGCTGATGCAGGCCGGCGTCGGCGACCACTTGGCCGAGGCCATTCACCAAGCTTTGCGGCGGGAAAATCGTACCCATCAGCGCATCGAGCGCGGTCGAGTACTGTGTCATGCCGACGGCGGCTGCGATCTTCTTCGCCTGCTTGCGTGGGAAGCCGGCGAAAGCGGGGTCGAGCAAGGCGGCGAGGATTTCGCGCACCCGGTCGGCGCGGAAGTTGAAGCACAGCACGCCGTCGCCATCGCGGATGCCCTGATAATCGCCGACGACGGCCGGCACGATGAACTCGTCGTTCACCCCGGCCGCATAGCCGTCGGCGATCACTGCGTCTGCGTTCGCAAACCGCGGTCCGTCAGCGTCGGCGATCACCCCATAGGCCTTGGAGACGCGCTCCCAGCGGTTGTCGCGGTCCATCGCATAATAGCGGCCGCTGACGGTGGCGATCGGCACATTCGGCGGCAGGTCGGCGCGCAGCCGCACGATGTCGTCGACCGCGGATTTCGGCGGCGTATCGCGGCCGTCGGTGAAGGCGTGCAGCACCGTCGGCACGCCGGCCTTGGTCAAGATTTTGGCCAGGGCGCAGGCATGGTCCTGGTGCGAGTGCACGCCGCCGGGCGAGACCAGGCCCATCAGGTGGCAGGTGCCGCCGCTGGCGCGCAATTTTTCGATGAACGTCACCAAACCCGGCGCCCGCTCGATCTCGCCGCTGGCGATGGCGTCGCTGATCCGCGGCAGATCCTGCATCACCACGCGGCCGGCACCGATGTTGAGATGGCCGACCTCGGAGTTGCCCATCTGGCCGTTTGGCAGTCCGACCGATTTGCCGGACGTGCGCAGAAACGCATGCGGGCCGTTGCCCCACAGCGCGTCGAAGGTCGGCGTCTTGGCCTGCAGCACGGCGTTGTCGGCCGGGTCCTCGCGCCACCCCCAGCCATCGAGAATCACGAGCATCACGGGGCGACGGGACTGCATGGCAACGACTTTCCTGGATGTGGGGGACGCCTCAGCGCTCCCCACACCTATGGTCGCCACCCGCCCCCGTCAATCGGCCCTGCGGTTCACTCGCCCCCGAGTCGTCCCGCTTCCCAGCCGATCATCGCCTGCTTGCGCGTCAGGCCCCAGTGATAGCCGGTGAGCGCGCCGCCTTTGCCGAGCGCGCGATGGCACGGCACCACGAACGAGATCGGGTTCTTGCCGACCGCTGCGCCGACCGCGCGCGAGGCTTTCGGCAGGCTGATCTTGGCGGCGATGTCCGAGTAGCAAACCGCCTTGCCGAGGGGGATCTTCAGCAGCGTCTCCCACACCCGTACTTCAAAATCTGTGCCTATCAGCACCACCCGCAGCGGTTGCTCGGCGCGCCACTGTGCCGGATCGAAGATCCGCTGCGCCAGCGGCGCGGTGGTGTCCTGATCCGGCACGCAAACCGCGCGCGGCCAGCGCTGTTGCAGATCGACCAGCGCCGCCTGCTCCTCGCCGGGATCGGCGAAGGCGAGACCGGCGAGCCCGCGGTCGGACGCGATGATCACCGCGGTGCCGAACGGCGACGGATGGAAGCCGTAGCGCAGGCCGAGCCCGGCGCCGCCGGCCTTCCATTCACCTGGCGACATCGCCTCGTGGGTGACGAACAGATCGTGCAGCCGGCCCGGCCCGGACAATCCGGATTCCAGCGCGGCGTCGAGCACGCTGGCGGAATCGCGCAGCAGCGATTTGGCGTGGTCGAGCGTGAGCGCCTGCATGAACGCCTTCGGCGTCAGCCCGGCCCAGCGCCGGAACAGATGGTGCAGCTCGTCGGGCGTCAGGCCGGCGGCGTCGGCGATCGCCTCGATGGTCGGCTGCGCCTTCCATTTCTGCGAGATGAAGGCGATGGCGCGCCGCACGCAATCGTAATCGGCCAGCGCGGAATTGCGGGCGCCGGGTTTGACGAGCTGATGGTCGGCAAGGGCGAGGTTCATCATACCGCCGATGTTACCCGTCGCGGCGTCCGCCGCCACCCGATTCCTCGGTCGTCACGGCTGGTACAGCGGCCCGCGCCGGGCAGCGTCCAGCGCCGCCATCAATGCGTTGGCGAAGCTGGCCTTTTCCTCGGCACCGAGGAATCCGGCGATCGCCAGCCGGCGCCCTGAGGAGACCAGATACAGCCGCTCGATCCCGGCCTCGGGGTGGACGATCTTTTCCAGCCGCACCCAGAGCGGGTTCAGCACCCATTCGGCCACCTCGCCGCGCGCCGAGGTGCGACGGACCCGCAGTTCGTTGCAGGTCATCGAGATCTCCTCGCTGGCCCGGGCGCGGGCGAAGCTCACCCTGAACGCAATGGCCAGCGCCAGCACGTCCAACCCGAAGAATCCGAACACCGGCCACGCGCCCATCATCCAGAACGCCAGCCCGGCCGCGAAGCTCACGGTGCCGACCAGCCCGATCAGGATCAGAAATCCGTTGTGACTCAAGGCACGGTGCGGCTTCAGCCGCGCCGAAAACAGTTTCGGCTCTCTCGAATCCGGACCAAGATCAGGTTCTGTCGCCATAGCGGAATATTATACCTCACCCATGCCGAAAACCACCCGCCGCCCCGCCAAGCCGGCCGCCAGGACGCCTGCGACGCCCCCTGCCAAATCCGCCAAGCGCGCCATCACCGCCAAGCCGAAACCAGCGGCCAAGCCGGCGGCGCCTCGCCGCGGTAAGTCCCCGCGCCGCTGGAGTGCAGCCGAAGTGCACGAGGCGTTCAGCCGCTTCGCCGAGGCCAACCCGGAGCCGAAGGGCGAACTCGAACACCTCAACCCGTTCACGCTGCTGGTCGCGGTCGTGCTCTCGGCGCAGGCGACCGACGCCGGCGTCAACAAGGCGACGCGGCCATTGTTCGCGGTCGCCGACACGCCGCAGAAGATGCTGGCGCTCGGTGAGGACCGGCTGCGCGAGTACATCAAGACCATCGGGCTTTTTCGCACCAAGGCGAAGAACGTGATTGCGCTGTCGCAAAAACTGATCACCGACTTTGGCGGTGAGGTGCCGGACACCCGCGAGGCGCTCGAGACGCTGCCCGGCGCCGGCCGAAAGACCGCCAATGTGGTGCTGAACATGGCGTTCGGTCAGCCGACCATGGCGGTCGATACTCATGTATTCCGGGTTGGTAATCGCACCGGGCTGGCACCCGGCGAAACGCCGCTCGCGGTCGAGCTCGAACTCGAACGGGTGATCCCGGCCGAGTTCATGCAGCACGCCCATCACTGGCTGATCCTGCACGGCCGCTACACCTGCCTCGCGCGCAAGCCGCGCTGCGAGGTCTGCCTGATCGCCGATCTGTGCCGCTGGCCGGAGAAGACGGTGAGTTAGTTCGGACTGTCCTGTGTCCGGGCCCTATCCGTCATTGCGAGCGAAGCGAAGCAATCCAGAGGTCGCGAAGGGTGACCGGGATTGTTTCGTCGCTTTTCTCTTCGCAATAACGAGACCGCCGCCGAACTACTTCATCATCGCCTTCACTTCGTCGTGCAGCGATCGCCGGGCGGTGTCGTCGGCGTAGAACATGTGGCCGCCGGGATAGACGATGTACTTCACGCGTTTGTCCGCCAACGTCGGTGGTAACTGATCGAGGATCATCTGCGTGCCGTAATACGGCACGGCGAGGTCGAACAGGCCGCCGGTGACCAGCACCTGCAGGCTCGGGTCGACGCTGAGAATTTCACGAAGCTGCGTGGTCGATTCCAGCGGCTGGCGGCCGCGGCCGAAATCCCATTGTTCGGCGACCGAGTCGTTGAGCAGCTCGTAGGAGCCGTCGGGCTTCCAGTTCAGCGTGTTGCGGGTGAGATCGACCGCCGCACTGGTCAGCGGTGCGATCAGGGAATCCGCCGACGGATCGCCGAAATGCGCGCCGCTTGAATCCGGGAACGGATCGAGCCCCAGTCTGGCGCCGTCGAACCGCCCGGTGACACGCCCACGGTCGCGATCGAATTCGCGCTGGAATTCGCGGGTATCGAACCGGCCGGCGAGCCGCCGGCTCACGGTCTTGTCGATCCCGGTCAACGCGGCGACGCGGTCGGCCAGCCGCGTGGTGGCTTCCTTGTCGGCCTCGCCCTTGATCAGATCGGTGATGAATTCGCTGCGCGCGTAACTTTCGACGTCGGCGAGGTCGGCGCGGGTCACCTTGCCCTTCTGTTGCCGCGCCACCGCGGCCAGCGACGGCAGCCGGGCCGCATATTGCAGCAGGCTGCTGCCCGACAGGTCGCGGAAATCGAGTGCCGGTGACACCAGGATCAGGCCGTTGACGCCGATGCCCTGCTTGGTCTGCAGGTTGCGCACCACGCGCGGCCCACGGATGCCGCCATAGCTTTCGCCGGCGATGTATTTCGGCGAGGTCAGCCGGTCGTTCTTCTCCAGCCAGCGCCGGATCGCCAGCGCGATCGCCGAAATGTCGCCGTCGACCGAATAGAATTGCTTGCGCACCTCATCGCCGCTGGCAGCGAAACGGCTGTAGCCGGTGCCGACCGGATCGATGAACACCAGATCGGTGAAGTCCAGCCAGGTCTCGGCATTGGCCTGCAGCACCGGCGGCGAAGACGCCACCACGCTGTTGCCGATCGGCAGCCGCCACGGTCCGGCGGCGCCGAGCTGCAGCCAGGCCGAGGATGCGCCGGGTCCGCCGTTGAACAGGAAGGTCACCGGCCGGGTGCGTGCATCGGCGCCGTCGAGCTTGTAGGCGGTGATGGCGATATCGGCCTGCGGCTCGCCTTTGCCGTTGTACAGCCGGATCGATCCGGCTGTGGCGGTGAACGCCAGGGTACGGCCGGGCAGCACGAGGCTGTGCCTGGTGGTGACGTCGGGCGGCAGGCTGCTGAGCTCGGCGCGAGCCGGCGAGGCGTCGGCTTTGCCGGGAGCGGTCTCGGCCTGCTCCGAGCCGGGCTTGGCGCGGTCGGCATGCGGCGCCGCGCGCTGTTCCTGGGCGATTGCGGCGTTCAGGCCCAGCGGCGGCAGCGCGAGCGCCGCGATCAGCACAGCGGCGGGCACGGCGGAGCGGGTCGACAG
>NZ_QPFS01000230.1:0-2429 GCF_010906995.1 Rhodopseudomonas sp. WA056
GATGATGCGCTGGTTCACCTTGTCGTAGTTGTTCATGTCGCGTGCCGCGATCTTCAGCATGTAATCGAAATCGCCGCTGATCCGGTAGAACGCGACCACTTCCGGAATCGATTCAATCTGCGCGCGAAACCGCCGGAGCCATTCTGCGGAATGCCGCCGCGTGCGGACCATCACGAAGACCGTCATCGGAACGCCGGCCGCCTCCTGAGAGACCCGTGCACCATAGCCGGTGATGGCGCCGCTCGCCTCCAGGGCCTTCAGACGTCGCCACAGGGCATTCTGCGACAGGCCGACCTCGTCCGCCAGTTCGCGCTGTGAGCGCGAACAATCGACCTGGAGCGCGGCCAGAATACGGAGGTTAATTTGATCCAATTTGGACGTCATTATTCGTTCAAACCTCCCAAAAATTCGACCACGGGAGGTAAAATATGTGAAGTTTTCTGCCTTCGCAATGATAACAATTCGCATCAAGACGAACACTGAAATCTGACAAGCAGTGTGCCTGTCCCGGGTGAGCGAGGTGAAAGCAATCCGGCCGTGATCGCGATCCCGCAGATGCGGGGCGCGGTGTCGGCAGACGCGTTCGCCAGATCGCAGCCCCAGGCGCACGCGAGGTGCGGCACGTGATGACGAGGTTTGAAGTTGCGCGGGTGCAGAGTCCTTCCACGACGCCCGGTAGTCTCGCCGGTCTGTTCGGCGGCGAAGCGGCCGAGCGGGAGTGGGTTCGAAACGCCGTTGCGGTGCTCGAAGGGGAGGCCCGTCGTTCGGTCGATACGCATCTGTACCGGCTGAGATTTCCAGGACTGAAAGGGATCGACGTCTATCTCAAGGACGAAAGCACGCACCCGACCGGCAGCCTGAAGCACAGGATGGGGCGATCGCTGATCATGTTCGGGCTGTGCAACGGCCTGATCGGGCCGGGCACCACGCTGGTCGAGGCGTCGTCGGGATCGACCGCCGTCTCCGAAGCTTACTTCGCCGAACTTCTCGGACTGCCGTTCGTGGCCGTCGTTCCGCGCTCGACGTCGCGACAGAAGATCATTGCGATCGAGCGCTTCGGCGGACGTTGCCACTTCGTCGACGAGTCCTCGGAAGTCTACGCCGCGGCACAGCGGATCGCGGCCGAAATCGGCGGCCACTATCTCGATCAATTCACCTATGCCGAGCGGGCGATCGACTGGCGTGCCGGCAACATCGCCGAGAGCATCTTCAAGCAGATGGCCGGCGAGCGTCATCCGGTGCCGGAGTGGATCGTCATGAGCACCGGAACCGGCGGGACGTCGGCGACGATCGGGCGCTACATCCGCCACACCAGGCACGAGACCCGGCTGTGCGGAGTGGACGTCGAGAACTCGTGCTTCTTCGAAGCGTACAAATCGCACAGTCGGTCGCCGAACTGTGTGCGCGGATCGCGCATCGAAGGAATCGGGCGACCGCGGGTGGAGCCGTCCTTCGTTCCGACGGTGATCGACCAGATGATCAGGGTTCCAGATGCGGCGTCGATCGCCGCTGCGCGGGTTCTGACCTCGCGGCTGGCTCACCGGGTCGGCGGCTCGACCGGCACGAACTTCATCGGGCTGTGCTGGTGCGCGGCCGAGATGCTTCGCGACGACCGCGCCGGATCTCTGGTGACGATCATCTGCGACGACGGCGAACGCTATTCGGATACGTACTACGACGACGCGTGGTTGCAGCGGCAGGACATTGTAATCGCGCCGCACGTCGAGGCGATCGAGCGATTTCTCGACACCGGCATGTTCGAGATGCCCGAAAGTGGCGCGGGGTTTGAATGTGCAAATTGACGCATCGCGTGCATCGGTGCGGCGGATGTGACCACAGGTAGTAACAGGCGGCGAACTCGCAGACCTCAGGATTTGTCAATGCCCGTAGAAAATTGGACGTCTCGCTATCTCGACGAGTTGAAGGAGTTCCGGCACGACCTGCATCGCAATCCCGAACTGCTGTACGACGTGCATCGAACCGCCCAGCGCGTCGCGCAGCGATTGCGTGAGGCCGGTGTCGACGAAGTACACGAGGGCATCGGCGGGACCGGCGTGGTCGGCATTGTTCACGGTCGGTCGCGCGCTTCGGGCCGTATGATCGGCCTGCGTGCCGATATGGACGCGCTGCCTATTATTGAGGCGACTGGCGCGGAATGGGCCTCGCAGATTCCCGGCAAGATGCATGCGTGCGGTCACGACGGTCACACCACCATGTTGCTCGGCGCGGCGCTCGGTCTGGTTGAAAGCCGCGCGTTCGACGGAACTGTCGCGTTGATTTTTCAGCCGGCGGAAGAAGGCGGTGCCGGCGCCAAGGCAATGCTGGACGACGGACTTCTGAGCCGATTTCCGATCCAGGAATTCTACGGGATGCACAATCGCCCGGGCTTTCCGCTCGGCAGTTTCGCCACCGGCGCGGGGCCGCAGATG
>NZ_QPFS01000231.1:0-2399 GCF_010906995.1 Rhodopseudomonas sp. WA056
TGTCTGGGGCGAATTTGAGGGCGACGCGGTGGGCAATCTCGCCGCGCAGGAAGCGCTTGTGGTGTTCGAGCGCGTCCAGCACCAGCTTCTCGTCGCGACCGCCGAGCGGCATCACGTAGATCGTCGCGAGCTTGAGGTCGGGCGACATCCGCACTTCGGGAACGGTCACGAGGTGGCTTTCAAGCACCGGATCGTGGACGCCCCCCTGGCTGAGAATCTCCGCCACGGCGTGGCGCACGAGTTCGCCGACGCGCAGCGAGCGGGTCGAACCGCCGGACGGGGAGCTCTTCTGGTGATGGCGCGACATTGCTCGATTTCCAATATTCTCATGGCTGGCGAGGCGCAGTCGAAACGACTGCGCTCCTCACCATGAGGGCTGTGATTGATGAGGCTCCGATCACCTGGGATCGGGCCACCTGGTCTCAGGCCGTTGTCCCATCCCGAGCAGCCCGGCGGCGCTCGCAGAGCACGGCCGGGCGTCTCGAAAGATGAGCCGCTACGTCTCGCCTGTAAGAATCGGACTTACAGCGAGCGCTGGATGGTCTCGACGCGGTAGCACTCGATGATGTCGCCGGCCCGCATGTCGGTGTAGTTCTCGAACGCCATGCCGCATTCCTGGCCGGCGACGACTTCCTTCACTTCGTCCTTG
Organism: Rhodopseudomonas sp. WA056; assembly: GCF_010906995.1. Taxonomy (NCBI): domain Bacteria; kingdom Pseudomonadati; phylum Pseudomonadota; class Alphaproteobacteria; order Hyphomicrobiales; family Nitrobacteraceae; genus Rhodopseudomonas; species Rhodopseudomonas sp. WA056. Next base: position 650 of record NZ_QPFS01000231.1, read on the forward strand.
AACCGCTTCAAGGTCGACAGCTTGCCTTCGTGCACCACGACGTTGTCGCGGATCAGGCGGACATTGGCGCCGCGCTCGACGGTGCCGTCGGTGACGCGGCAGCCGGCGACCTTGCCGACCTTGGAGATGTTGAAGATCTCCAGGATCTGCGCGTTGCCCAGCATGGTTTCGCGCAGGGTCGGCGCGAGCAGGCCGCTCATCGCCTTCTTAATATCATCCACCAGATCGTAGATGATGTTGTAGTAGCGGATCTCGATGCCGTTGCGCTTGGCGGCCGCAGCGGCCTCCTTGTTGGCGCGGACCGAGAAGCCGAGGATCACGGCGTTGAAGCCTTCCGCCAGCGTGACGTCGCTCTCGCTGATGCCGCCGACGCCGGCGTGCAGGATACGCGCGGCGACCTCGTCGGTGCCGAGCTTTTCCAGCGAGCCGAGGATCGCTTCCAGCGAGCCCTGCACGTCCGCCTTGACGATCAGCGGGAAGTCCTTGCGGCCCGAAGTCTTGAGCTGGGTCATCATCTGCTCGAGCGAGCCGCGCATGCCGGAGGTGGTGGCTGCGGACTTCTCGCGCTTCTGGTGCGCGCGGTAATCGGTGATCTGACGGGCGCGGGCTTCGTTCTCGACCACCGCGAGGCGGTCGCCGGCCTCGGGCGGGCCGTTGAAGCCGAGCACCTCGACCGGCACCGACGGACCGGCTTCCTGCACGGTCTCGCCCTGATCGGAGATCAGCGCGCGGACCCGGCCCATCTCGGCGCCGGCCACGATGATGTCGCCTACCCGCAGGGTGCCGCGCTGGACCAGCACGGTGGCGACCGGGCCGCGGCCGCGGTCGAGCTTGGCTTCGATCACGGTGCCTTCGGCGGGGCGCTGGGTGTTGGTCTTCAGCTCGAGCAGTTCGGCCTGCAGCGCGATCATCTCGAGCAGCTTGTCGAGATTGATCTTGTTCTTGGCCGAAACCTCGACGTCGACAACATCGCCGCCCATCGATTCGACCTGGACGTTGTGCTGCAGCAGGTCGGTGCGGACGCGCTCCGGACGGGCGTCCGGCTTGTCGATCTTGTTGATCGCCACGATGATCGGAACACCGGCCGCCTTGGCGTGATTGATCGCCTCGATGGTCTGCGGCATCACGCCGTCGTCGGCCGCCACCACCAGGATCACGATGTCGGTGACCTTGGCGCCGCGGGCGCGCATCGCGGTGAACGCGGCGTGGCCGGGGGTGTCGATGAAGGTGATCTTCTTGCCGCTTTCCGGCGAGGTCACCTGATAGGCGCCGATGTGCTGGGTGATGCCGCCGGCTTCGCCCGACACCACGTTGGCGTGGCGCAGCGCGTCGAGCAGCGAGGTCTTGCCGTGGTCGACGTGGCCCATCACGGTCACGACCGGCGAGCGCGGCTCGGTGTCGGTCGAATCGTCGACGACGTCGAACAGGCCTTCTTCCACGTCGGACGCGGCGACGCGCTTGACCGTATGGCCCAGTTCTTCGGCGATGAGCTGCGCGGTATCGGCGTCGATCACGTCGGTGATCTTGTGCATCGCGCCCTGCTTCATCAGCAGACGGATCACGTCGACCGCGCGCTCTGACATGCGGTTGGCGAGTTCCTGGATGGCGATCACTTCGGGAATGACGACTTCACGCACCAGTTTTTCTTTCGGCTCGTTCGAGGCGTGTCCCTTCAGCCGCTGGGTCCGGCGACGGAACGAGGCGATCGAACGTTCGCGCACGTCGTCCGCGTTGAGCGCAGTGACGACGG
>NZ_QPFS01000232.1:0-2379 GCF_010906995.1 Rhodopseudomonas sp. WA056
GGTGGGGAGGGCGCTTTGCGCTGATGCCGGCCGCGGAGCCGCAACGCGCCGGGTCCGCTATCCTCCGCGCAAGCGGAGGATGGAGTATTGCAGAGCGCCTGCGGTCAGTAACGTGCGCTCAGGGATACTGGTTCGCCCGCCTGCGCGGGCGATGACGGGGAGGGTGGGCGGCTCAGAAGCCGCCGTCTTCGTCCTCGTCGTCGTGCTTCTTGCCGCCGATGGTCTTGAGCTTGGCGAACACCGCGTCGACGTCGAGATCGTCCTGGCTCTTGCCGGAGGTCGCCGCTTCGTATTCGGCTTCCTTGCGGGTGGTCTCGGACGCCGGCAGCAAAGTGGCGCCGCCATATTGCTGGTCGGCCGGCTTCTCCTTGGCGGCGCGCTGCACCTCGAAGTCGAGGTCGAGCTGCGAGCACAGGCCGAGCGTCACCGGGTCCATCGGGGTCAGGGTCGCGGCGTTCCAGTGGGTGCGGTCGCGCACGGAAGCGATCGTGGTCTTGGTGGTGCCGACCAGGCGCATGATCTGGGCGTCCTTCAGCTCCGGATGATTGCGCACCAGCCACAGGATCGCGCTCGGCCGCTCGTGGCGGCGCGACACCGGGGTGTAGCGCGGCCCCTTCTTCTTGGCGGCCTGCGGCAGCACCACCTTGCTCTCGGCGAGCTTGAGGCGGTAGTCCGGATCGCCTTCGCCCTTCTCGATCTCGTCGCGGGTGAGCTGTCCGCTGGAAATCGGGTCCATCCCCTTGATGCCCTGGGCGGCGTCGCCGTCGGCGATCGCCTTGACCTCCAAGACGTGCATCTTGGTGAAGTCGGCGACCTGATCGAACGTCAACGCCGTGTTGTCGAGCAGCCAGACGGCGGTGGCCTTCGGCATCAGCGGTGCGTTGCTCATGGGCAAATCTCCTTTGTCCCTTGCCCCTCCGGATTCGTCCTGAGGCAAGGCGGGTCGTCGAGGATGACGGGAATTGCCGCTTATATATGCCGTCCGGGGCTTCCCGCGCAAGGAGCCTTGCTAAAGTGCAGGGGCGACGGCCTTGACAGGGCCGCAAACCCGGCCCAATTCCTAAGCTGTTCGACCCATGCGCAACGCCGATGGCGTGCGCCTGTTTTCCGCCGGTTCTGCTCGGCGCCCAGGCCCCCGGATCGCTGCCAATGCTCGCGAAATCGCCGCTGAAAATCGTGCTTTGCTCGCCGCGCGGATTCTGCGCCGGCGTGGTGCGGGCGATCGATACCGTCGAGCGGGCGCTGGCGCTGTACGGCGCCCCGGTCTATGTCCGGCACGAGATCGTCCATAACAAATACGTGGTCGACAGCCTGCGCGCCAAGGGCGCGATCTTCGTCGAGGAACTGGAAGAGATCCCGGACACCAAGGCCCCGGTGGTATTCTCCGCCCATGGGGTGCCGAAATCGGTGCCGGAAGACGCGACGGCGCGGAATTTCTTCTCGATCGACGCCACCTGCCCGCTGGTCACCAAGGTGCACCGCGAGGCGGCGATCCATTTCAAGCGCGGCCGCGAGATCCTCTTGATCGGGCATTCGCACCATCCGGAAGTGGTCGGCACCCTCGGCCAGCTCCCGGCCGGCGCGGTGACGCTGATCGAGACCGCGGCCGACGCTGCGGCGTATCAGCCCAAGGATCCCGACAACCTCGCCTTCGTCACCCAGACCACGCTGTCGATCGACGACACCGCCGGCATCGTCACGGTGCTGCGCGAGCGTTTCCCGAACATTTCCGGGCCGCACCGCGAGGACATCTGCTACGCCACCACCAACCGCCAGGCGGCGGTGAAGAAGGTGGCGCCGGTGGTCGACGCCATGATCGTGGTCGGCGCGCCGAATTCGTCGAATTCGCAGCGGCTGCGCGAGGTCGCCGAACGCGAGGGCTGCAAGGTCGCGGTGCTGGCGCAGCGCGCCTCCGATCTCGACTGGAGCCAGTTCGAGGGCGTCAGGGTGCTCGGGCTCACCGCCGGGGCCTCCGCCCCCGAGGTGATCGTCGAGGAGATCATGGGCGCCTTCGCCGAGCGGTTCGACCTGTCGGTCGAGACGGTGTCGGCAGCCGAGGAAAACGAGTTCTTCCCGCTGCCGCGCGCGCTGCGACCGGACGCCGCCGAATAACTCCGGCCGGAGCCGCGGGCCTCCCCCCTGGGGCGCCCTTTCTTCGCGCGCCGTCTTGGTCTAGGAAGCCGCCAGCTTCCTTCCTTCTGATCGGATCACGCCATGGCGGTCTATACCGACGTCGCCGCCGACGAGCTTGCGGATTTTCTGAGCCGCTACGACATCGGCGATTTGCTGTCCTACAAGGGCATCGCCGAGGGCGTCGAGAACTCGAACTTCCTGCTGCACACCTCGCGCGGCTATTTCATCCTGACGCTGTACGAAAAG
>NZ_QPFS01000233.1:0-2358 GCF_010906995.1 Rhodopseudomonas sp. WA056
GTAGCAGATATCCGCTTTCGCCCGCGCATCGAGATCGCGAAGGTGTTCTCTGGGAATTCGCGGTGACACCTCCACCCCCAGCTGACGGCTCATCGTAAGCGAGAGATCGCGGACGACCTGATGCCACGCGCCGACAATTTCGCGGGTCGTGGCGGAGTTCGCAGCAGGCGCGGCACCGGCTTGCACGGCTGCGACAAGATCGGTCCAGCACCCAGGCATCTGATCGAAGCCTTTTACACCCGCGCTGGGGTGGGTGAGAAATCTCACCATCTCATTGAGCATGAATCTCTGATCACGGTCGAGAATTTCATCATTCGCGAGCAGCAGGCTGGCTTCTGTGAGGACGTGCATCCACGACCAGTGGAACAGCTCGATCTTTCGCCTTGCTGAAGGAGAGAGTTGCAGCGGATGGACGGCTGGGATGGCGGCGAATTGGTTCGATATGGTGATGAGAGCGTCGATATCGTTCTCTCGCGCGAGCGCCAGATAGCTTTCGACCTGTCCAACCTCCAGTTCGGAGTTTCCGACCTTGGCCTCGACGAGCGCTCGCCACTGCCGATTACCTGTGGTGAGGATGATCAGACCATCCGGCCTCATCTTGTCGGACTGAGACGAGAAGCAAACTTCGGTGAACGTTTCGATCTTCGTTCGTGGTCCAGCTCGCTGTCCGACCGTATTCATCATCGATCGACCGAATTCGTCGACGTTGGCAAGACATGCCAGCAGGATCGACGCTGTACGACCTTCCTTGGAGGTGTCGGCCAGAACCGGAAAGAGCCGAGCGCGTTCTCCTCGACTTAAATAGCTTGGAATATCCAGCATCGCTTCACCATGAAATACAACCCATGGTCGCAATACTGCACCGCTTTCCCGCCGAACGGAAGCGTGGAATTTTCGATCCCGCTGTATGGCAAACGCAAGATAACTGGGCGACAGGCTTAGCCGTCGCCCGACTCAACTACCGTCGTCCCTCCTGCTTATCCGCATAAGCGTCGACCAGCGCACGGATCATCCGCTGATACGGCACATTCTGCTTCGCCGCGGCGCGCTTGAAGAAATCGACCGAGCGCTGCGACAGGCTGAGGGTCACCTTGACGTTGGCTTCGCGCAACACGAGCCGATCCGGCGGCGGCAGGAAATCGTCGACGACGCGCACGCGGCCGATCTCTCCCTTGCTATATTTGACCGTTGATTTCTTCATAGATCGCCTTTCCCTTTCGCCAATAGCCGGCGCCGAAGATCCGGATCTGACCGCCGCGCCACGTGAAACGCACCGTGAGAATTCCGGGTCCCACTCTCCCGAAACAGAAATAGCGCTGCTCGGTCTGGCTGTGACCAAGGTCTTCGGCGATCACGCGCGACGGATCCAGGAATGCGAGCTGAGCCTCTGCGAAGCCGACGCCGTGCTTGGCCCGATTGAGCCTGTCCTTGGTGACGTCCCACTCGAAGCTCGTCATCGGCCGACCGCCACGCTGGTATGGGCATCTTACCATACTTTCATATGGCCTCAAGGACGCTTAGAAGACGCACCAGAAGGTGGGGCATTTTGCATTTTCGCCGCCCTCCGCTATGAGACTTCGCCCCGAACTGATCGCGGAGGGTTTGATGATCGCCGTTGCCGACCGTTGGTTCCGCTTGCCCCGCTGCGCCGCATGGCTCGTCGGGCTCGCCGTTGCGGTGATGTCGGTGGCCAACTCCCCCGCCCGGGCCGATCATTGCGACGATCTCGCCAAGCAGCTCAAGGCCCAGATCGGCGGGGTCGGCATCGGCAAGACCGCCGCCAATACGATCTATCTGTCGCATCCGGCCGCGAAGGCGCTGCGGCTGGGGTGTCCGAGCCGGACGGTCAAGAACGAGATTTACGGGCAAGCACCGGCGCGAAAACCGTCGCCGGCATTCGTCGAACTGATCGCCAGCGCCGCCGCGATCGTGTTCACCATCCCGAAGCCGGACACGCTGCGCGGCGTCAAGCGCTGCTTCGGGCGGGTCGGACTCCTGCGCGGCAACGACATCAAGACCCGGTTCCGCCGGCTCGACATGCGCTGCGCCCGGACCAAGACCGACTCCTCGATCTCGATCAGCCGCGACAGCAGCGAATAGCCGGAAACCGGCCCCGCTTCTTTCCCGAGGCGACATCACGCATTTGAAGCAAATGCCGGCGCAGAAATGCGCGCAAACTTCACCGGACGGCGCGATCATCGCCTGTGATCCGATGCCTCCCTGGGCGCGGCCGATGGCAAGCCGCCACCGACGCACCATGTCATCGGGGGACGTTGGCCAACACGAGGAAAGACTGATGAGCAGCATTTCGAGCGTGTCGTCGACCCAGGTCGCCAAACCGACGACGCAGGCGAGCCC
>NZ_QPFS01000234.1:0-2276 GCF_010906995.1 Rhodopseudomonas sp. WA056
CGACCACCCTGACCGATCCTGCCCCGGCCACTCCAGCGCTCGCCGAAACCGGCGCCGTACTGCAGCCGCTGTGGGTGAGGGTGATGCACTGGATCAACGCCGCCGCGCTGCTGGCGATGATCATGTCCGGCTGGCAGATCTACAACGCCGCGCCGCTGTTCGACTTCCAGTTTTCACGCACGATCACGCTCGGCGGCTGGCTCGGCGGCGGCCTGCTCTGGCATTTCGCGGCGATGTGGGTGCTGGTGATCAACGGCGTGCTGTACGTCATGCTCGGTTTCGCCACCGGCCGATTCCGGCGCAGGCTGTGGCCGATCACGCTGTCGGGCGTGGTCTCCGATCTGTCGCAGGCGATCCGCTTGCGGCTGTCGCACGACGATCTCGGCCGCTACAATTCGGTGCAGAAACTCCTGTATGTCGGCGTGCTGCTGGTCGGCCTGGTGTCGGTGGCGTCGGGGCTGGCGATCTGGAAGCCGGTGCAGTTCCAGACCCTCACGTCGCTGCTCGGCGGCTACGATGCCGCACGCTATGTGCATTTTTTCGCGATGAGCGCGATTGTCGCGTTCTCGGCGATCCACATCGTGCTCGCCGCCCTCGTGCCCAAGGCACTGCGGGCGATGATTATCGGACGCTGACGACACCAGGATCTCTCCCATGCTGCGCATCAACAGACTGCTGATCCCGGGCGTCGACAAGAAGCTGCTGGTTCGCGACGCCGCCAGGCTGATGCCCGACGTGTCGCGGCGACGCTTCCTCGCCGGCGGCGCCAGCCTCGGCGCGCTGACGCTGCTGACCGGATGCGACGTCGTCGATGGCGCCTCGGCCGAGACGCTGCTCGCCAAGGTGTCGAAGTTCAACGACGCCGTGCAGGCAGCGATCTTCAATCCGAACACGCTGGCGCCGACCTTCAGCGAAAGCGACATCACCCGGCCGTTCCCGTTCAACGCCTACTACGCGCTCGACCAGGCGCCCACGATCGACGGCGGCGACTGGAAGCTGGAAGTGTCCGGCCTGGTCCAGAACAACAAGAGCTGGACGCTGCAGGAGCTGACGCAGCTACCCGAGGTGTCGCAGATCACCCGTCATGTCTGCGTCGAAGGCTGGAGCGCGATCGGCCAGTGGAGCGGCGTGCGGCTGCGCGATTTCCTCGAGCTGATCGGCGCAGACACCAAGGCGAACTACGTCTGGTTCCGCTGCGCCGACGATTACACCTCGCCGATCGACATGCCGACCGCGCTGCATCCGCAGACCCAGATGACCTTCAAGTTCGGCGGCGAGATGCTGCCGCGCGCCTACGGCTACCCTATGAAGATCCGGATCCCGACCAAGCTCGGCTTCAAGAATCCGAAATACGTCGTGTCGATGGAAGTCACCAACGACTACAAGGGCGGCTATTGGGAAGACCAGGGCTACAACTCGTTCAGCGGATTGTAGCGCACTCTCCCCTCGCCGGTGATTCCGGGGCACGCGCAAAGCGCGTGAACCCGGAATCCAGAGCAGCCCTGCGAACGGCCCCGCCGGGTGCCCTGAACGTCGGGATTCCGGGTTCGCGAGCTGCGCCCGCGCTCCGGAATGACACCTCGTGGAATCAACTCGCGCACCGCAGCGGTCGTTGAAACGCCGACAGCAGCGCCCCCAGCGCCAGCGTCGCGGCCGAGACGGCGAGCGCCGAGGACAGCGAGCCGATCGCGTCGGTGATGGCGCCGACCACCAGCGGGCCGAGGGTCTGACCGATGCCGAACGCGATCGTCATCGCGGCGATCGCGCCGGGCCAGGCCGCCTGCGGATAGTTGAAGCGGACGAAGGCGGTGGTCGAGGCCACCACCGCGAAGAACGACACCCCGAACACCAGCGCCGAGGTCGCCAGCATCAATGGCGACAGGCTGAACAGCGGCAGCACCGCGCCGACCGCATTGACCGCCAGGATGATGGTGGTCGACAGCCCGCCGCGATGCAGCGCCATCACCCGGCGCCACACCCAGGGCGTGACGAAGGCGCTGATCCCGATCAGGCACCAGAACGCGCTCTGGGCCGCTGCGCCGCCGCCGGCGTCGCGCACATAGGCGATCATGAAGGTCATGTAGGCGATGTAGCCGGCACCGAACATGAAGTAGCCGGCCAGATAGATCAGCACCGGCGCGATCCGGAACGGCGCGGCGCGGCCGCCGCCGAGCCCGGCATCGACCCCGATCGGCGCCAGCAGCCCCGGCAGCGTCATCGCGGCCGACAGCGCGGCAAGCACCAGCCAGCCGACCCACCACGAGCCGGGGCCGGCC
>NZ_QPFS01000235.1:0-2255 GCF_010906995.1 Rhodopseudomonas sp. WA056
GGCGGCATAAAAGCACAGCCGCCAATCAGCAGACTCGGACTCTCCGAGGACAACCTGTTGAGGCTCCACAGCTAGCGGTCGGCCTGCCTCGGGGCAAACGGCAGCAGCACATCCAGCAGGGTCGGCCCGCTGGTCGCCAATGCGCCTTCGAGCGACAGCAGGCGCCGCCGGGTAATGGCTCCGCCGTTGGCGCAGGTGCCGCCGGCGTCTCCGGCGGTGGCCAGGGCGCGATGGCAGGGAACGATCAGGGCGAACGGATTGCGGCGGATCGCCTGCCCCACGGCGTGGACCGCGCCCGAGCTGCGAATCTGCCTGGCGATGTCGGCGAAGGTTGCGGTCTCGCCCCGCGGAATCGTGCGAACCGCCGCATAGACCCGGCAGTCGAATGTCGGAATACCGCCGAGATCGAGCCCGACATCGGAGAAATCCCACGGCTCGCCCGCCAATGCTGCGACGATGCCGTCGATCACCGGCTCGATCCAGACCGCGGGTTTGCTCTCCCGGGCGTCCGGGCACAGCCGCAGCAGCCTGCGGCGGGTGTCGATCTCTCGGCCTTCGGCAAGCTGCACGGCGAGCACGCCCCCGACGTCCCATGCGATCCCGCATCGGCCCATCATGGTGTCGAAGATCGTGTAGGCAGCCCCCGCCATAGGTGAACTATACCAGCGAAACTACGCTTGGCATTCAGAAAGTAAACAGCCTGTTAACGGGACCGTGGCGCATGTTGCGATGCAGTAAACTGCGGCGTCGTGCGCCGTCCGTTTCCGAGATGGCCTCTTGGCGGATCGCGCCGTCTCGGCTAGATCAAGGGACGCCGCCGCGTCGTCGCGGCCCGGCGCGGGCGTAGTTCAATGGTAGAACGGCAGCTTCCCAAGCTGCATACGAGGGTTCGATTCCCTTCGCCCGCTCCAGATCTCCCGCTCAGCACGGCGAGCTTCAGACTCTCTCGCCTTCGCCTTCGCGCCTGCTCTGCGCGGAGCGCAATGCTGTCCGCTCCGGGCGGGTGTTGCGGTTGATCGGCGTCAACGCCGCCTCGTGGCTTCGGCGCGAAGCTTACTCACTGCTTCGCTGCAGGGGGATATGGCGATGACGAGCACCATGATGACTTTCGACATCCTGCTGTTGGCTGCGGCCGCGGCGTCGACGGTGCTGATCCTGTTCGGCGTGGTGATCGCGAGCGGTCACCAGGGCGCGCACCAGCACGCCAAAGCCAGACTGATCCCGCGTCACCACGACTGAGCACGAGCCTGGAGCATTTCCGGTCTGATGGTTCCGGAGCCGGCGCTCCAGTTGTTAGTGGCAATGCGTTCGCTTCACGCGAGCCGGCTCCCGCTTCGGTCGGCAACGCTTCAGCGTCCGAGCGCCGCCATGGTGCTTTTCAAGGCTTGCCAACCGAGTCGTTGAGATCGCGCTTGATTGTCTCCAGGAGCGATGCCAGCGCGTCGTGGCGCGTCGCCGCGGCGGTCGGCGCATGACGCGGGCGAGCCGTTGCGGAATCCGCAGACGGCAGCTTGATGCCGGGCGCCGCCGTGATGGCTGCCGGCACCGCGCTCTGTGTCGGCATGGCGGCGGTTGCGGTTGGTAGTCGCGAAAGGGGCGATGCATCCGGCAGGAAGATTGTCCTTGCTGGTGTCTTCCGCGCGGCAGTCTTCCGCGGCGCAGTCTGCAGCATAGACTTGATATCGACCGGCGGTCCCTGCGCAGGCTCGACGCTCGTTCGCGGCGCGGCGCTGTCGGAGGGGTTGACGAAATGGCCGTACAATACATCCTCATGCCGGCCCATCCACCACAGCGCCGTCCAATACAGCGCCGCAAGTCCGATCACGCCGATCAGGCTCAGCTCGAGCATCACCTGCCCCCGAGTCCAGGGGCGTAGGCAAGGGCGACGTAAGCAAGGGCGGCACAAGCAAGGGTGACGTAAGCCGGCAAGGCAGCGGGCCTTGCCGTGACGAAGCCCCGCTCGTGGAGCGTCTCAGTGATCGGCAATTCACCAAGGACGGTCAATCGGCGCATGACCCGCATCGCAGTCTCCGGAACTGATCGATTGATTCCGGAAGCTCACTGTACGCGCAAGTCGCTTCAGCGCACTCGCAAGTGGCGACGCAAAAAGGGCGCCGGCAAAGCCGGCGCCCTCAGACCGCTGACAAACCCCGTCGATTTTCGGCGGGGTTTTGTTTTTGGCGAGTGGCGCAGCGCCCGGTGTCTCAGCCTGGCGCGGGAATTGGCCCGGTGGCCAGTGCGAGGGCTATCTTCTT
>NZ_QPFS01000236.1:0-2108 GCF_010906995.1 Rhodopseudomonas sp. WA056
ACGGCGTCTATCCGACGCCGGAACGCTGGCGGGTCGACCTGACCTTCGCGCTCGGTGCGTTGCTGCTGCTGCCGCTCCTGATCCCGCGGGCGCCGGCCAAGACGCTGAATGCCGGATTGTTCTTCGTCGCCTTTCCGGTGCTGGCGTTCTTCCTGCTGTATGGCGGAGGCGTGCAGGGCTTCGGCGTGACCTGGAGTGCTGATCTTGCGAGCGGGCTCGCCGACAGCGTCACCCGTGCCGGCCGCAAGCTGGCCACTGGCGGGCCGATTGGAAGCGTGATCGGCCCGGTGCTGCTCGGCCTCGGCACGTTGCTGGTGTGGCTGAGCTGGCCGCTGGTGGCACTGCGCGAGTGGATTCAGGCGTCGTCGCAGCCAGTGTGGCTCGATCTTCTGCTCACGGCCATCGCCACCACCGCATTGGTGTTCGTGCTGACCGGTGTGCGCAATGGTTGGCGGGCGCTGGCGACCACGGTCGGAGCTTTCGTCGGCATCGCAGTGGTGATCGCGGCGCTGCGGCTCGATCGCGGCGGGCTGCCGATCGTCGACACCCGGATGTGGGGCGGCCTGCTGGTGACGCTGGTAGTGTCGGTGACCGGCATCGTCGCCTCGATGCCGGTCGGCATCGCGCTGGCGCTCGGGCGCCGCTCGACGATCCCGTTGATCCGGATCTTCTCGGTTGCCTTCATCGAGTTCTGGCGCGGCGTGCCGCTGATCACGGTGATGTTCTTCGCCACCTATATGCTGCCGCTGTTCCTGCCGGGCAATTTCACCATCGACAATCTGGTGCGCGTCCTGATCGGCATCGCGCTGTTCGCCGGCGCGTACAATGCCGAAGTCATTCGTGGCGGCCTGAATGCGATCCCGCGCGGGCAGGCGGAGGCGGCGAGCGCGCTCGGGCTGTCGTATTGGAAGACGACCGGGCTGATCGTGCTGCCCCAGGCGCTTCGCCACGTCATTCCGGGCCTCGTCAACAGCTTCATCGCGCTGTTCAAGGATACTTCGCTGGTGTCGATCGTCGCGCTGTTCGATCTTCTCGGCCAGCTTCGCGCCGCCTTTGCGGACCCCACCTGGTCGACCCCGACCACGCTGTTCACGGGCTTCGCCTTCACCGGGCTGATCTACTTCGTGTTCTGCTTCGGCATGTCGCGCTACTCGCTGTCGGTCGAACACCGCCTCAACGCCCACCGGCGGACCTGACGAAAGGATCGATTGATGGCTGACACCCCGATCGTCAGGATCGCTGGCCTGAACAAATGGTACGGCGAGTTTCACGTGCTGCGCGACATCAGTCTCGATGTCGCGCGCAGCGAGCGCATTGTGATCTGCGGGCCATCCGGCTCCGGCAAGTCGACGCTGATCCGCTGCATCAACGCGCTGGAGGAGTTCCAGGAAGGTCAGATCGTGGTCGACGGCATCGACCTCGGTCCGAGCCTGAAGCACGTCGACGACATTCGCCGCGAAGTAGGCATGGTGTTCCAGAGCTTCAACCTGTTTCCGCATCTCACGGTGCTGGAGAACTGCACGCTGGCGCCGATCTGGGTGCGCAACATCCCGAAGAAGGACGCCGAAGCCACCGCGATGAGATTCCTGGAGCGGGTGCGGATCCCCGACAAGGCCGACAAGTATCCGGGGCAGATTTCCGGAGGCCAGCAGCAGCGCGTGGCGATCGCGCGGGCGCTGTCGATGAACCCGAAAGTGATGCTGTTCGACGAGCCGACCTCGGCGCTCGATCCGGAGATGGTCAAGGAAGTGCTCGACACCATGGTCGACCTCGCCGAGGAGGGCATGACCATGCTGGTGGTGACCCACGAGATGGGCTTCGCCCGCGAGGTCGCCGACCGCGTCGTGTTCATGGACGCAGGCCAGATCATCGAGGCGAACCAGCCCGAAGAGTTCTTCGCCAATCCGCAGCACGCGCGGACGAAACTGTTCCTCAGCCAGATTCTGCGCTGAGTTCGGGCGAGCGAGTCCGAGGCCCTAGATGTGGAGCCTCAACAGGTTGTCCTCGGAGAGTCCGAGTCTGCTGATTGGCGGCTGTGATTTTATGCCGCCGTGAGGGCGGTGCCAATTGTATCGATGCAGCCAGATCGGCAGTTCCTCGGCCCTGCG
>NZ_QPFS01000237.1:0-1835 GCF_010906995.1 Rhodopseudomonas sp. WA056
GTTCTTGCCCTCGGGGCCGGCGTAGGTCGCTTCGAGATCGATGATGTCGCGAAGGAAGATCTTTCCTTCGTTGAGTTCGTCGCGCCAGATGATGATGGCCTGGAACGTCAGCGGGCTTTCGCACAGCCCGGCGATCATCGCCTCGCGGCCAGCTTCGATCCGCTTGGCGATGGCGATTTCGCCCTCGCGCGACAGCAGCTCGACGGTGCCCATCTCCCGCAGATACATGCGGACGGGATCGTCGGTGCGCTCGCCGGGCTCGGACTTCTTGGTCTCGGTGACGGCCTTGGCGGTGACTTCGACCAGATCGTTGTCGAGCTCCTCGTCGGCCTCTTCCTTGGCCTCTTCCTCTTCGGCCTCGGTGTCTTCCGCCTCGGACACATTGATGCCCATGTCGGACAGCATCGACATGATGTCTTCGATCTGCTCCGGCGACGTGGTGTCGGAGGGCAGCACTTCGTTGAGCTGATCGAAGGTGACGAAGCCGCGCTTCTTGGCCTGCTTGATCATCTTCTTGACGGCCGCGTCCGACAGGTCGAGGAGCGGCGAGGGAGCGTCGACGGAGTCCTTCTCCGGCGCGTCCACCTTGTCGTCCTTGTCCTTGTCCTGCACCTGAACCGTCTTTGCCTTGCTGGCCATCCACTGCTCCTGAACGCGCTCACGGACGAGGCGTCACCGCGCCGCCATGAAAACTTGCCTGATCGGGAGAGACGCACAAAGGGCGGCGCCCACCTGCGCCACCCCCACACGATCCCGTCGCTGGTCACCCAAATTGGTCGCCCGAAGGCCTTCTACCGGAATGGCGTTAAGCCCTTACTAACCCTGTTTTTGCAGCCAATTCCCGGGATTGGCGAGTCTTTTCGACTCGTTCCACCGCCCCGGGCCTCGCGCGACCGTCTCACACGCTGCGCTGGAACCGGCCGGAGGATTCGCCGAATCCCTCGATCAGCGCCTCGGTGCCCTCGACCTGCGCCAGGCGCGCCTTGACGTCGTTCAGCCACTGCATGTTCGCCTCGCTGCCGTCGTCACCCAAGGCCAGCTCGGCATCCTTCAATTCCCTAAGTAAGGAGTGGGATTGTCGATGCAAGGCAACGAGTTGCTGCCACGTTGAAAGGACGTCCTCGCGCGCCGCCGCAGGACCGACCGCCCACACCGCCGAGGTCGTGATCGCCCGCTCAACCCTTTGCAATTGCTCGGATAAGCCTGCCTTAACCAAATCTGCGCGGAGCTTTTCGGCCTGACCGGCCGGATCGTCGCCGCGGTGGTGATGCTGGGCGAAGGCGGCGATGATCGCCGCCCGCAGCCGGTGCGCCTCCGGATGGGCGAATTCCAGCGCGGCGATTTCCTCCAGATGGTCGTCGAGCAGCCAGGGATGATTGAGCAGCGAGATCAGGATCAAGGCCTCGCGGCGGGACATCGCCGAGCGCTGGCCGCGCATGATCGGGCTCGCAATCAGGTCCGGGCTGGCAATCTGGTAGGGGCCCCGGCCGAGCGTTGGCGCCGGTTGTCCCGGACGCCCGGGCGGGGCAAATCGGCCGCCCCCCTGTGGAAAACCGCCGCGCGGGGCGAACCGCCGCCCCGAATCACCGCCGCCCCCACCGCGGAAGCCGCCACCGAATCCGCCAAAGCCGCCGGCGGGCGCGAACGCCGCGCGCAGACGGTCGGTGAGATCCTGGCGATAATGCCGGCGCACGATCTCGTCGCGGATGCCGTTCGACAGCTCGTTGATCCGCGCCTCCAGCGCGGCGCGCCGCTCCGGGGTGGCGAACATCCCGCCTTCGGCCTCGCGCGCCCACAGCATGTCGGCGAGCGGCCGTGCCGCGCTGATCCCTTCG
>NZ_QPFS01000238.1:0-1768 GCF_010906995.1 Rhodopseudomonas sp. WA056
ATACTCTCTTTTGTTGAGACTGGTGATGGGCGACTTTGCTTACACTACCGTTCCTGGAAAGATAAAAGCTCTACTTGAAAAGATTCGCATAGTTGGCATTCCGTCAAAAGTCACAGTGCAGTGGCTAAAGTCAGTGGGTTTTACGTCAAGCAATGACAAGACCTTGATCGGGGTCCTTAAGCAAGCCGGATTGATTGACACGAGCGGCGGCCCGACCGCGACATGGACCGCGTATAGAGGAGCCAAGCACAAGCAGGTCTTGGGCAATGCCATTCGCAAAGGATACGCAGATCTCTACGCTGTTTACTCCGACGCCCATTTGCGGAGCACTACGGAGCTTGATCACGTATTCAGCACAAGCTCTTCAGCGGGGAAGCAAGTCATTGGAAAGACAGTCGCCACCTTCAAAGCCCTCACTGACGAAGCCGAATTTGCCATAGAGGGCGAGCCAACCGAACTTGTACTCGAAACACCCCACTTGCACGAGGCTCCCGCTCAACACCCAAACGCCCGGACAGCGACAGCATCGAACGGTGGTCCTAGCTTGCATATCGATGTACAAATCCACATTTCTCCAGAGGCAACCTCCGATCAAATCGATCAGATTTTTGCGAGCATGGCCAAGCACCTCTATGGGGCCAAGAATACCGAATGAAGAACGCAGGCAACTTCGTCGCAACTGCGAAGGCGATTCAATCGGATATAAATCGCGAGCTCGGCCCACCAGAAGAAGGACTCTTAGCAAGTAGCCAGCTCGTAGTCGGACGTTCACTGGTCAGGAATACGCGAGGCTACATCGAAAGAGTCGCCAACCAGATCAATGGAACGTATGAAAATGGCTGGCATGATGCTTGTGCAGTGATGCTTCGCAGACTTATAGAGACTCTTATTATTGAGGCTTTTGAGCATCATAAGATTTCCAGGAAAATCAAGAACCCGAACGGCGAATTTTATTACCTTGGCGAGCTAATTGACAGGTGCCTAAACGAAACAACTTGGAACTTAGGTCGAAGCTGCAAGCAAGCATTACCGAAGCTAAAAGACATTGGCGACAAGTCCGCTCACAACCGTCGATTCCTTGCTCAGCGGGGAGATATTGATCGAATGATACCGGACATTCGGATCGTTGTTCAGGAACTTCTTTACATCTCAAACCTAAAATAGCCCCCGCGATCGAAACACCAGCGAGCTTGCTCGGATGGGCCAATCAAAGTGAGATCACCTGTTTAACTCACCATGTTGCACTGTACGGAAGCCACTGGCCCGGGAGTTGGAGGATTGAGCATGGTGAGCACAACGGCGTTCGACGTTGCTGACTATCTCGATAGTCCGGAGATGATCACCGCCTATCTCGACGAGGCGTTTGCTTCCGAAGATCCCGCCTTGATCGACAAGGCGCTCGCGACGGTGAGGCGCGCGCCGGCGCAGCTCAAGACCATGCCAGCAGAGATGTTGAAGCGCGTAACTGAACTGACGGAAGGCGTGGTGCTCGATCCTGACGAGGACATCGAGGGCGACGTCAATTCGTGACTTTTCGGCGCGGCTCAGCTCTGATTCATCAATGCTGTCACCGCCTCCTCGACCTGCTTCCGATCTTCCACCAGCACATACTCCCCCTTTGCCAACGTCGCCGCGCTCGCCGTGACGACCGCGCGCTTCGGGCAGATGCCGAGACAGCCGGTGGTGACGAGCTTGGGCCGCTTGCCGCCCTGCGCGGCGGCGGCGTGCTTCAGCTCGGCCTTCAGCGCCTGCTTCAGCTTCTTGCCGC
>NZ_QPFS01000239.1:0-1721 GCF_010906995.1 Rhodopseudomonas sp. WA056
GGTTCTGGAAGGTCCGCGACAGCCCGCGCGCAGCGAGCTCGTCGGGCGGCAGGCCGGTGACGTCGTTACCGTCGAGTTCGATCCGGCCGTGGTCGGCGGCGTACATCCCGGAGACGACGTTGAACAGCGTTGTCTTGCCGGCGCCGTTGGGGCCGATGATCGACAGGATCTCGCTCGGCGCTACCGAGAACCCGACGCCGTCGATCGCCTTGACGCCGCCGAACGAGATGCCGACATCGCGGACCTTCAGAAGCGTCATCGCCGCGCCCTCATGGTCAGCTTCGCCAGCATCGGCACCATGCCGTCGCGCATGAAGATCATCGACACGATGATGAGCAGGCCGAGCAGGAAATGCTCGTAGTCCTGAAACACCGTCAGCAACTGCGGCAGCACCACCAGCACCGCGGCGCCGACGATGCTGCCGACGATCGAGCCGAGCCCGCCGAGCACCACCATCGTCACCAGTTCGACCGAATGCAGGAAGCCGGCTTGATCCGGATTGACGAAGCCGTTCATCATCGCCAGCGCCGAGCCGGCGATCGAGGCGTACACCGCGGCGATGACGAAGGCCTGCAGCTTGAAGCGCTCGACATGCACGCCCGCGGTGCGCGCGGCGATCTCGCTGTCGTGCAGCGCGCGAAAGGCGCGCCCGGTGGGCGTGTCGTCGAGGTTGAGCGCGAACCAGGTTCCGATCAGCAGCAATCCCGCCGTGATCCAGTACCAGGTGGTCGAGCCGGAGACGCGCCAGCCGAACAGGCTGAGCTTCGGCACCGGCATGCCGTCCGGGCCGCCGGTCCAGCCGCTCTCGGTGGTGATCACCATCGCCACCAGCACGCCGAGCCCGAGGGTGGCGATGGCGAGATAGTGTCCTTTCAGCCGCAGGATCGGCCGGCCGACCAGAAATGCGAGGAGGGCGGAGATCAGCGCGCCGACCAGCACCGCGAGCAGGGCATGCAGCCCGAAATGCGCGGGCCCGATCGCGACTGCATAAGCGCCGATGCCGAAGAAGCCGGCATGGCCGAGGCTGACCTGGCCGGCCTTGCCCATCAGGATGTTCAGCCCGATCGCCGCCAGCGCCGAGACCCACACCAGGGCCGCGACGCGAAAGTAATAGCTCGATGGGAACAGCAGCGGCAGCACCGCCATCACCACGGCGAGCGCGATCAGAATGGCGGACCGGCGGCCGAGCAGGTTCAGCATCACTCAGACCCGCTCGACGGTGCGACGGCCGACCAGCCCCTGCGGCGCGACGAACAGCACGGCGAGGATGACGATGAAGGCGATGGCGTCCTTGTAGGTCGACGACACATAGCCGGCGCCGAACGACTCCAGCAGGCCGAGCAGCAGCCCGCCGATCACTGCGCCGAGCGGATTGCCCATGCCGCCGAGCATCGCGGCCGCAAAGCCCTTCAGCGCCAGCAGCGTGCCGACGTCGTAGCTGGTCAGGGTGATCGGGGTGATCAGAATGCCGGCGATCGCGCCGATCGCCGCCGAGCCGCCGAATGCCAGCGCCATCACGGTGGCGACGTTGACGCCGACCAGCCGCGCCGCCAGGCGATTGGCGGCGGTCGCGACCACCGCCTTGCCGATCAGGGTGCGCTCCATCACATAGTACAGCGTCAGCACCACCAGTGCGGCGCCGCCGAGTACCCACAGGCTCTGCGGCTGGATCACCGCGCCGAGCAGGTGGATCGGCGCATCGCCGGAGAACGCCGGCAGCT